>SCQA01000063.1 GCA_004298725.1 bacterium | reverse complement strand
GCATAGAATTTCGGATTTTTCGGCATGGTTTTCTTTATAAAGAGTTTTGCCCGGTTCTTTCTTTTTCGGCGGCGAGCCACGCGCTGAAGTGGCGTTCCATTACGGAGCGGTAGAAGTCGTTATCCGGGTTTATCATTTCATATACTATTGCAGGGCCTTGCGCTTCAAAGCCTTTGAATACAACTTCGCCGCTTTTGTGAAATATTTCGACGCGCGTCGCCTCTTTTACGCTCTCCACGCCAAACCACAATTCAAGCGAGTCATACGGGAAGAAAAACGTGGATTGCAAGGTTTTGTCTAATTCGGCCACACGCGCTATTTTTTTGAAGAAGAGCTTGTCGCCTTTGGTCTCTTTTATGTATGCGGCGAGCGCGTCGCCGCTTAAGGCCTGCCCTTTGTTGTAAATATCCGTTGACGCGGTTATGAGTTTAAGCGAGGAAAACGGCTCGGCCTGTATGACTTTGTTCAGGTCGTTTAGAAATTCAGACGCAAGTAGCTTGGCGAGCGCTACGGCGCTTGCCGGTTTTTTCGAGGCAACTAATTTTTCAAAGGCGTTTTCAAGATCGCTTGGCATTTTTATGTGGTAGGTGCGTTCTATGTAGATGTCAAACGGATATTTGAGGCGCGAGTTTTTCCTCCTGAGCCGTTCGTTTTCAAGCAGAACTTCGAGTTTGGCCCTGACAAGGACGTTTCTGTTGGTGCCGCGCGCCGCCTCGTTTATCTTTTCGCCAATGGCCACTTTAACCTTGCCGCCCAGTTCCTGAGACTCAAATGACAGAGTCTCCGCCTTTCGGCCGTAAGATATGTAAAGCCCGGCCGCAAGCTCGCCTTTAATCGCTTCTTCGATGCTGTCCCTGTAGGCGTTCTCATGTTTGTGTTCTTCCGCGTCAAGGCTGATAAGTTTTTCTTTCAAGACGTCTTCGTACTTTCCAAAGGCTGTCTCTATTTCGCGGCGCTTCTGTTTGAAGGATTCCTTCCTGAATTCAAAAAGCTTGTGAACCTCAACCAGCGCTTCAGGCTCTCCGGACGGCGGAAGTTTTTTGATAAGCTCTTCGCGGTATTTAGTTATAATCTTCTGGATGTCTCTTGCGAGAGCAACGAGGTAGGCGACCCCGCCGGAGAATATCGCGGCGTCTCCGGCAAGGTTGGTAAGCCATATGCCCCGTTCGTCTGTTTTAACGCCGACGCCCGCCGAGTATTTTTTGGCGGCCGTGAGTATAGGCCGGTAGAAGTTGTCTTTCATGAATTCGGCCATGGCCAATTCCTTCACTTTAAGCGTCTTTTTGGTGAAGTCTTTCATGTCAATGAAGAACTGGCCTTCTTCCGTAACTTCAATGGTTTTCAGCATGAGCCTGTCGTCGGTTGAAAAACGGTATAGGCGGCCCCGGGTATATTCTTCAATAAGCGTCTCTTGGTCGAACTCTTCCCTTCTGTCCGTCAGGCAGTTTCTCATTCTGCCCGCGAATTCCTCCGCCTGGTTGTCAAGCCTGTACGCCCAGTAGCCGGCGAGCGCCGGGGCCAGCCCGATGTCGGCATGCTCTTTTTTTGAAAGGAGGCCGGAGAAGGCCTTTTTTTTGAAGGATGATAAAAACCCGATTAGCGAGTCGGCGGCCTCGGAGCGGATTTTGTCTTTTGCGAATTTATCTTTGATTTCATCTACGGAGACGATAACGGCCGATACGGCCTTAGCGTCGCCAAGCAGGTTTTTTATAAGGCGGTCTTCGTTAAACGCGTCAGAGAGCGCAGAGTACGCGTACGTGCCGGGCATGTCGAACAAGCCGAGAAAATTAAGCGCCTCCTGCCTGAAGCGAATAGTTTCGTTAAGCTGTTTTAAGGCGAGAAGCGCCTCGTCATTTTGCCGCACATTGACGGCGCATTCGTCTATAACGCTTGAAATGTCCGTTGTATCTTTATTAAGCCCGCCGATAACCCGGTTTAGCGCGTCAAAGGTCTCTGTGTTAAGGCCGTACGGGTTTAAAGACGTGGCGAGTATGCTTGACGGTATTGACGCGAACGCCTTTGGAACTATCGCTGACAGCACGGTTGCCTCGGTTGCCGGATTGTAGCTTGCGGCGCCTGAGCCGAGCATTTTCGTGAATACTTCTTTCACGGCGGCCTTCAGCGCCGTGAACAAGGCAAGGCTTATTGCAAGGTCGAGCTTTTCGTAGGTCAGGCCTTTTATGCGTATATCTTTAATCTTCTCCTTCTTTTTTCTTACGGTGTTTATTATGGCGAGCAGGGCGAGATAGGCGGTCGGCTCGCCTGAGGCAAGGCGGGCTTCTTCTTTCACGGCTTTTTCCATAAGCGCCCCCACGCATGAAAGAAATTTTTTGCCGTGCCCGTCCGGCGCAAGCCACACTGCAAGTATTGCGGTGTCAAGCGACGGCGTGCTTGACAGAATCTCCAAGGCAAGCTTCTTTTCAAAAGCGCCGCCAAGAAATATGTCCGTTCTGAAGGTTTTGTCTTTAAGCGGTGGGGTTTTAACCGGAGAGGTTTGGGCGGCATCTTTGCCGGACGGTTCTAACCGTTTTTTTAGAAGGGCCGCAAGCCCCATAACCGCGTCTTCAACGCAGGCGTCGTCTTCGACGCCGACATGGTAAGGAATTTTAAGTTCGGTAAGCGACTGCCCAAGCTTAAAACGGATTGCCGCAGGCGGAATTATCCATAAACCTCCGTTGATAACGTCGGTCCGCCGTTTCAAAAGCCTGTCAAACAGGGTCAGGCGCGACGAAGCGTAGTTTTCAATTGAAAGAGCCTGCCCGGCTCTGATGAGGTCTTCATGAACATTTGCCATTATCTATGTATTATAGCAGATGAAGTTGCCTATGCAAGGAACCTATGCGCTTGCATATCTCATTTGAAATAAGGTATACTTAGACGTTAAACAGTCTGCAAAAATTGTTGAGTCTTTTACTAACGGCGTGTAATATTGCGGCAGTGGTGTAAAACTGCGCGGGTGTGCCGAGGTATAGTATGAACGATATGCGCGACAAATTGTCAAATATGTTCATTAAGGTAATGGTTGGCACTGTCACAAGGGAAGAAGGAACGATGCTTATCAACCACCTTGTGAAGGACAATCCGGCGGAGGCGATAAAGGAAATAACCTACCTTATTGATAATCCGCCGCCAAATGTCTTCCCTAAGACCATACTGCATACGATAGCGCTTACGCGTAGCAAGGCTTTTTTTGAAGTTATGGTGCAGAGCCTTGATAACAAGAATGAGGATGTTTCAATTCTTGCCGCCGAGGAACTTGCAAGGCAGAGAAGCGATGACGCAAGAAAGGTGCTTGTAGAGCATCTTATGAGCGAGGCGTACCACGTTAGAAAGGCCACGGCTACGGCTCTTGCAAAGGGTTTCGGGCAGGAAGGGGTGGAAATACTCAAGAAGCATATGCACGCGCACAGAGAGACTTTTTACAGAACAACCTCCGCGCTCGGTCTTCTTGCCATTGGCGCAAAAGGCGTAGAAGCGCTTTTGCAAATTATGCTCAGCGACGACTCCGGCGCTGTTTGCACCGCGGCCGAGGTGCTTGGCAAAGACTCTTCAAAGATAAAAGACGAGCATATCCCGAAGGTTATAGAAGCGCTGATGATGGCCGGAGACAGAAAGGATTCGTCAGCCATCATAGCGCTTTTAAAGACTGCCGCGAGCTTGAGGGGAAGAGTGAAAAAATACGAATGGTACGTTGCGGCGTTTAAGGATTATCCGTTTAATCTTGTTAGAAACGAAGCGGATGCCGCGATGAAAGAAATAGCTTCCGGAATTATTTGATTTTTTCGTGATCAGGCCTGCCGTGTTCCTTGTTGCGGGTACTATGCGCGCTTGTGCTTGTCCCACCTTACCCGGCCTTCTCCTTGTTTTGATGGGAGAGAAGGGGCTAATTCCCAATAAAAGCTATTTTCTACTTAATGAAGCTCTGATTTATTTCATGGTTTGTCATTGTTTTGCGAAGCAATTTCATTTTGGGGTAACGTCTGATCTTCCCCCTTTTCTAAAGGGGGACAGAGGGAGATTATAGTAAAATAATGATCCCCTTCTTGGGATAATTTCCCCTGCCGCCAATGTCCATAGTTTTAGCTTATATAAAGAAATAAAAAAGGCGGGCTGATTTCTCAGCCCGCCTTTTAACACAGTGCCGTTTAAATGGCATCGTGTTTTGTGTCTTGTGTTACTTGTTGTGGCAGGTTCT
>SCQA01000062.1 GCA_004298725.1 bacterium | reverse complement strand
GGGCGATCAGTCAAGTACGCCTGAGCCGCTGTATAAGCGTTCTTGGCATCAGAGTTAACTTCTGTGATATAGGCTCTCATTCTGTACTTGGAGAACTGCGGTATGGCTATTGCCGCAAGTATGGCGATAATGGCAACAACTATAAGCAATTCAACAAGCGTAAAACCTTCTTCTTTCTTTGACATCTTCTTCAAAATCTCTTGAATCTTCATTTTCTGCCTCCTGTTAATGTTTATTAAAAAACCCACTAAGTTGCCAACATAAATGTAAAACCACAAAACATATGAGTATTTAAAGCAACAAATATGCCAAAAACACAAAATATGCTAAAATACTCTGAAATATTATCTTATAATATGATTATGAGCAGTAAGAGGCATTATTTGGCAGGGTTTAATGAGAGCTTTTATAGCTCGTGATAACATGAACGAAGGCCAACAAAGACTTCAACAAAGCGACTACCGCCGAAAGTGCGGAACGGCAAAGAAGGACCACCGGAAGTATATAATCCATATCACGCCAGTTTGCTTGCCAGTTTGCCCTTCTGGTCCTTCAGGGTTAACAAACCGGCGTGACAGGTTCAAAAAAGAGCGCTATGCTTTTTAGCCAACATTAGCCGCCATCAAAAAGTGCGGTTATGAAGATACCATGTAGAAAAGAGGTGAAATTACTTATCTTAAGAAGTGCTTAAATAGGTAGACAGGATACAAAAATTAAAAATGTTCATGCGAAGTATTTAACTTTAATTTGCCTGATTTATCCGGCCATTAAATCTTATAAGGACATTATTGTTTGCAACGCCTGTTGCCGTTGTCCTAAGCTCAATAAAACCGCTACTTATAGTCATTGAAGAACCAACTACAAAGGATACATTAGGCGACTTGGAATACCCGCCAATTTGAAGTTGAGTTAGAGTGCTAATAACTGAATTAGGATTGTCCGTAAGATATGCCTGCGCCGCCGTATAGGCGTGTTTAGCATCAGAATTTATTTCAACCACCGAAGCCCTCGTACGGTACTTTGTAAATTGCGGTATGGCAATGGCTGATAGTATTGCGATAATCGCAACAACAATGAGCAGTTCCACAAGCGTAAAACCTTTACTGCCTATGGCCTTCAAAGCCATTAAATCATGATGTTCCATTCAGGCCTCCGCAACAAAAGTCATCAATATGACATTTACCATTTATAGCTTTTGCAACAAATGTGCCGATATTTTTATTAACATTAAAAGATTAAAAAAGCAATGAAATCTTATGATGAACACTATGGTTAAATCTTTCTAACTATTAGTTAGAAGTTTCATTATCAGCCCCGCGTCTTCTTTCTTACCAACTGCGGAGAGTTGCAACGCAAGATTTTTTAGCACCACTATGTAATCTTTATCGGCCTCAATCGCCCTTTTGTAGTAAACGGAACCTTCACCGTATTCTCCTGTTTCAAAAAAAGCGTTGCCAAGGTGGTAATAAATGCTCCCAAGTTCTTTTTTGTCTTCGGTTGTAAATGCCGCCCTCTTGAGATATATAACAGCGTCGTCATACTTCGCGCTTTTAAAATATGCCATGCCGAGGGATTTGTACGCTAAGCGGTCGGACGCGTCGCCGGATAAATCAACGTAATCCTTTAGCCAGCCGACGGCATTTGCGTAATCTTTAAGGTCATAATACAATAACCCGGCGCCGAGGTAAGCGTCGGCATGTTTTTTGTTGAGTTTAACGGCTCTTTTGAAAGAATCAAACGCCTCGTCATGCCTCTTTAGTTTGCTAAGCGTAAGCCCAAGGTCATAATAGGTGGCCGGGTCTTTTTTTACTGAAAGAGACTTATTAAATTCAGAAACAGCCTCCAGCAAATATTGCTCATGGCGCCGCGACTTGTCAGCGCGGTTTGACTTTGCCTCATGCCCGGCAAGCTCCGCGTTAACAAGCCCTAAAAACTTATGCGAACGCGAGAAACGAGCGTCTAACAAACCGTTCTCCAATGTAAGCGCCCTTTCAAGTTCTTTCCGTACGAGATATAACTTGCGAACGTCGTCCTTTGGCGCTTTATACTTTGCGGCATCTCCGCACGGGTTTAATTCCTTAAACCCCCATTTCTTTATTGCGTCATTAAAACGCGGCTCTTTTTTCAGAAAAAGTATAGAAACGTCGTCGAAGCTTACGGCTGACCACGCTGAGTCTTTTATAAGCCTGTTGCAGGAATTTCCGGTTATTCGAATAAGCGCCATGTTTATGCCGTATTCGCTGACAATCCTCTGCCACATGGCGGCGTCGTCTTCAAGCCTTGCCGTCCAAAAAAAATACGGGGAATAAACCGTCGGGGTTCTGCCGTCTATAAAGACTTTAACTTCAGGGTAATTGTAAATTAAATAGCCGCCGTAAACGTACTCATTGAAAATATTCCCGCTTAACCGCTCTTTTTTCATAAAACTTATTGTACCCTCAGGGTAAACCCCGCTCTTAATCCCGATACCGGCATTATCCCGCCACGCAACCCCGAAAAAACTGTAAAACACAACGCCGACAAGCCCCGCGCTAAAGAGCAAAGACGCCCATTTTAACGCACTCGCGCGTTTTCCTTTTAAAAAACCTGAAAGATTGCCTGCTATAACAGGCACGCAGAAATAACCAAGTAACGCCTCCCATCGGCTATGTCTTGAGGCCATCACAACCGCCGTGATGAATATTATAACGTCGCGTGCTTTAACATTTTTACGGTTTAATAAAAGAGAGGCCAGCGTGCCAAAGGCGATTATTACAAAAGCAAAGTGCTCAAGCGGAAACGGGGAAAAATAAAAGAACAACTCGCCAAGAGGAGTTTTTGTCCATTCGCCGATGTAGCGCAGTGCCTCGGCATTTTCGCCGCCCTGATGCAGAAACGGAAATATAACAAGCTTCAGCCCGTACGGGTTGATTAAAGATGCCACCGGAGCAACAACGCAAAGCAAGAAAAGCCAATTCACATGCGATGAAAATCTGAGGCCCGGTTTAAAGCCCGAGCGCCTTGCCTCGTCAAATGCCTCCCCTGCCGCGTAAGCGCCGATAATAAACAGGCCCAGTATGGCGCTTGAATGAAGGTTTATCCAAATTACCTGCAAAGGCAAAATGAGGTAAAGCGGCCAATTGCTGCCTTGCCTTTCATTCACGGTAAGCAGATAAATATACAGGGATATAAAAAGATACTCGATAAGATGGGGGCGTATGAAAAACCGTGAATGTGACGAAACGTAAGCAAGCGTTACGAGGAGGGCGGCCAGCCAAAGCCTTTCGGGAGCCAATTTATAAGACGTTAAAAAAACAAACAGTAGCGCCGCTCCGGTAAACGCGTACTGCAAAACAAAAAGCCCGTGCCAGCCTCCCATATATTTGAAAAATAAGTGCGCTGTTACCTGAAAGCCCCACGTGAAGTCCACCCACTCCTTGCCCGCGAAGGTATAGGAGAACGGGTCAGTTACGGGAACCTTCATGTTGCCGGCTATAAGTTCGCCGCTTTTAAGAGCCCAGAATATGTCGGTATCCCAGTGTTGAAGCTGATACGCTGAAAGCGCCAATAAAACAGCCACGGCGGCAAGTAAAAAATACGGCGCCGCGTCCGCGGCCTTTTCAATTTTCACCGATGCCATATTTGCTCAGCTTGTAGCGCATTGACCTGAATGACAAGCCTAATAATTGGGCGGCCTTTTTCTTTACGCCGCCCGCTCTTTTTAAAGCGTCGCGTATCATTGTCTTTTCGTAAACCTCGACGTTCTTTTCAAGATCAATGCCGCCCGGGGGCAGTTCCGCTAAAAGAGGACTGCCTGCCTCGCCGCCGCCGAAACCGCCTTTTAAATGTGACGGCAGGCTCTCCGGCATTATTGTATCGCCGGATTCCAACGCAACGGCGTGTTCAATTATGTTTTCAAGCTCCCTTACATTTCCCGGATATTCATACGCCATGAGGGCAGACATAGCGCCGTCAGAGAGCTTTGTTATGTTCTTGCCGTGCTCAAAACGGAATTTCTCGATAAAATGCATCGCAAGCGCGCTAATATCTTCCTTGCGTTCACGAAGCGCCGGCATTTCTATTCTTATTACGTTAAGCCTGTAAAAAAGGTCTTCCCTGAACCTGCCTGCCTTTACATCCGCCTCTATATCCCTGTTTGACGCCGCTATCAGCCTTATGTCAACCGTAATATCCGCGGTGCCGCCCACTCTTCTGAAGTTTCTTTCCTGAATAAACCTCAAAAGTTTTACCTGCAGGTGCAAAGGAAGTTCGGTTATTTCGTCAAGGAAAAAGACGCCTCCGTCTGCCTTCTCGGCAAGGCCTTCCTTGTTTGTTACCGCGCCGGTAAACGCGCCCTTCATATGGCCGAAAAGCTCGCTCTCAAGAAGGTTCTCAGGTATAGCTCCGCAGTTGACCGCTACAAAAGGGCTTTCCTTTCTGTCGCTCTCAAAATGTATGGCCCTTGCCGCCAGTTCCTTTCCGGTGCCGGACTCACCGGTTATAAAAACATTGCTCTTTGTCCTTGAAACGTTTTTAATGAGAGCATAAACTTCACCCATCCGCTGGCTTACGCCTATAAAACCCTGAAACCCCACCCTAAGCATAAGGTCGTCTTTAAGAAGCCTGTTTTCCTTAATAAGACGCCTGTGGCTGACGGCGTTTCTTACGTTGAGCTTAACCTCGTCAATGTTAAACGGCTTTATAAAATAATCGTAGGCGCCGGCTTTCATGGCGTCTATCGCCGTCTCAACCGAAGCGTAAGCCGTTATCATAATTACAGGTATATCCGGGCCGCCTTCCTTAACTTCACGAAGAAACTCTATTCCGCTCATCCCCGGCATTTTGAGGTCGGTTATGGCGAGGTCAACATTATTACCGCGGCAGTATTCAAGAGCAGAGCGCGCCGAAGACATAGCCGTAACTTCATAGCCTTCTTTCCTGAGCATGATCTCAAGGAAGTCCCGCATGTCTTTTTCATCGTCAACTATAACTATTTTAGCTTTAAGCATATTGCGCCTTTTAAGCAGGTTGCCGTCCGGGTCTCTCGCCAAAGGCGAGAAATTGAAAATAGACAACTTCATTTTAGGACTTAGCCTCTTGTATTGTTCGCCTTCGGCGAACAACCCGGAGAGCAACCTGCCAAATGTTAACTTTTGTTGACTCCATATTTCAGTTCACGGCAGGCTTATCCGCAAGCGGCAACGTAACGGTAAAAACAGCGCCGCTACCAAGCGCGCTTCTTACCTCTATGGAGCCGCCGTGGCTTTCAACTATTCTATGCGCTATGGCAAGGCCAAGCCCGGTGCCGAAGTCCTTTGTTGAATAAAAAGGGTCGAATATCCGTCCCATGTCTTTTGCGTCAATGCCCTTGCCGGTATCAGACACTAAAACCTCGGCAAAGTCACTGCCGCCGGAAAAGCGCCGAACAGACGCCGTTACGGATATGGCTCCGCGGCCGTCAATGGCGTGAGCCGCGTTTACAAGCATATTCCAAAAAACCTGCTTTATCTGGCGCTGATCGCCTTCTACGCATATGCCGTTGTCAAAAGCGGCGTTGATGGCAATATCAACGGCTTGAGGCGAATTTCTAAACATCTCAAGCGTGTCTTTGATAGCGGCGCTTAAATCAAACTTGCTTCTCTTTTCCTGAGCCGGCTTCGCAAAGACGAGAAAATCGGTTATAAGCAAATTCAGCCGGTCGGTTTCTCTTAGAACTATGTCCATAAGCCTGAGGTCGTCGCCTTTAAAACGCTCGTCGCCCTTTAAAACCTGTATCGAACCGCTTATGGAAGCAAGCGGATTTCGTATCTCATGGGCTATGCCTACGGAAAGCTCGCCGAGAGCTTTTAACCTCTCAGCCCGCCTTAATTGCTCCTCCATGGCCTTTATATCGGTAAGGTCTTGAAATATCACAATCACTGCCGCGTCATCAGGGGCGGCAGTGAAACCGCCCTGAGCTCCGGCAAGAGTAAACCCTATGATTCGCTCAGAACCGTCCTTACTCGTAAAAACCTTCTCCGTTCTTACATCCTGTAAAGCGCTCTGCGCGCTGTCAGCCACGAGTCCCGGGAAGAAATCGCCTACTTTTCCGTAATAAACTTCGCGGAACGTATACCCGGATATATCCTCAGCCGCCTTATTAAAAGAGGTAATTCTTAATTCCCTGTCAAGCGTCATTATGCCGCTTGATATGCGCTCGAAAACGTGTTTTGAAAGCCTCTCAAGCTTATCGTAGTCAATGCCTTTTTCCAGCAGTTCCTTTTCAACCTCGGCGGTCTTTTGAGTAAGATACCCGGCAAGGTACGCTATCGTGAAAAAAGCAAGAAAGTTGCTGAATATGTTAATGAAAACATCCTGCCAAGCAAAATCAACATGCGTCCAGAATACTTTATACCTTGACGGAAGCATCCTGTAAAAATCCATTTCAATCAGCACGCCGTAAGCGACGCTTGACATGGTTGCGGCATAAAACCCGCCAGCCCTGTTAAGCAACATGCCGCTTCCCAAAACAGAGAGAGCGTAAAGTATCGTAAGGTAGCTCTCTATACCGCCTGTTATATACACGGCAACGGTAACAAGCGCTATATCAACAGTAACCTGAACGTACGTGAAAAGGCGCAGGTTGACTATACGGCTTAATGAAACAGCGTAAAGAATAGTCAGAATACTGATGATTATTACAATGGCGTAAAACGGATAAAACGCCGGCTGGGCAAATGAAACCTGCTTAATCTGAAACCACGCCGTAATGCCGAGAAAGGCAATTGAAAGCACGGCCCTTAAAAGCATCATGGCCAGAAGCCGTGCTCTAAGCGGATTTGGCTGATTGACCTGCGTCATGCGCTGTGTTACCCGTGCTTGGCGCGGCAACGGTATAAAAAGCCGCCGCGAAAGTCATTTACTCTAAGCAACACGTTAGCTTGAGGCGGCGCCGGCTATCTGGAATATCGGCAGGTAAAGCGCGATGACAAGCCCGCCTACCACTACACCCAAAAAAGCCATCAACATGGGTTCAATAAGAGAAGTAAGCGCGTCCACAGCGGCGTCAACCTCTTCTTCGTAAAAATCGGCAATCTTCGTAAGCATTGTGTCAAGGGCGCCGGTGGATTCGCCTACGGCTATCATCTGAGTGACCATGCCCGGAAAGACTTTCGTTTCCATAAGCGGTTCGGCAAGGGTTTTACCCTGACTAAGGCTCGTGCGGGCCTTCATTATGGCCGCTTCTATTATGACGTTGCCTGCCGTCTGCGAGACGATCTCAAGGGCTTCAAGTATGGGTACGCCGCTTGAAAGCATCGTTCCAAGCGTGCGCGTAAAACGCGCGACTGCCGTCTTTCTGATAAGGTCGCCAAGCACCGGAAGTTTTAAAAAAACCGCGTCGAGCGTCTTCCTACCGTTTGCGGTTTTATAAAATGCCTTTAACCCGAATATTATGCCGCCGATGGCGCCGAATATTGCCCACCACGCCTGCCTTAGCGCGTTGCTCATGTTAACGACCATCTGCGTCGGCGCCGGAAGCGCCTGGCCGAAGCCGGCGAACATATCTTTAAATATCGGCACGACCCAT
This sequence comes from bacterium, assembly GCA_004298725.1. GTDB lineage: Bacteria > Desulfobacterota > GWC2-55-46 > GWC2-55-46 > GWC2-55-46 > SCQA01. The sequence goes on along the minus strand of SCQA01000062.1, from coordinate 5,725 downwards.
ATAAGAAGGCCGGTAACGACAAGCGTGGCTATAACGATAACGGCCGAAGGGTAAGTCATCGCGCCCTTTATTTTGCCTTTTAACTTCTCGGCCTTTTCAAGAAACGCGGAAAGTCTGTTAAGTATGGTGTCGAGTATGCCGCCGACTTCGCCGGCGGCTATCAGGTTTACGTAAAGCTGGTCGAAAACCTTAGGGTGTTTTCTGAGCGCGTCGGCAAAAGTGGAACCGCCTTCAACAGCCCCTTTAACGTCAAGCAGAACTTTCTTAAACTCAGGATTTTCCTGCTGGCCGGCAAGTATGTCAAGGCACTGCACAAGCGGCAGGCCAGCGTCTATCATGGTGGCGAACTGCCTGCTGAAGATGACGATTTCCTTTGTCTTTACGCCGCCTCCGAAACTCGGCAGTTTTATGTTAAAAGACAACCCGCCTTTTTTCTCGCTGATGGCGGACGGAATAAGACCCTGACGCCTTATCGCCGCGGTTGCCTGAGCCATATTTGCCGCGGTTACCTCGCCTCTTTTTTCATCGCCGCCGGCAGTCTTTGCGGTGTACGAGAATATCGCCATAAGTTTATCCGCCTGTTTTATTTTTGAACGGCTTTAAGTTTATCGGCAAAATAAATTAGTTAAGTTATCTGCTTCTATTCACCATTCACATCCTTTCAACTACCTCGGGGGAGCGCCCGGCCTTAGAACGCCGGCGTTGGCAAGCATCTGCCTAAGTTCGTCCTGCTCCGGGCTTCTGCCTATGGCTTCTTCAAGGGCGATAAGCCTTCTTGTATACAGGTTAATAAGACTCTGGTTCATAGTCTGCATGCCGAACTTGGTCTGGCCGACCTGCATCTGGGAATACACCTGATGAACTTTGTCCTCTCTTATAAGGTTTCTTATGGCGGCGTTCGGCACCATGACTTCAAGCGCGGCAACTCTACCTTTGCCGTCGGCCCTCGGTATAAGAAGCTGTGAAATGACGCCTTCGAGCACAAAAGACAACTGCGCCCTTATCTGCGGTTGTTGATGAGAAGGAAATACGTCAACGACCCTGTTTATAGTTTGAACGCATGAGTTAGTATGAAGCGTAGCAAGGCAAAGATGCCCTGTTTCAGCAATGGTCAGAGCCGTTTCTATGGTTTCAACGTCGCGAAGCTCGCCAAGAAGAACGACGTCGGGGTCCTGCCGTAAAACATACTTCAGCGCCTTTTTAAAACCGTAAGTGTCGTAACCGACCTCCCTCTGGTTTACAAGCGCTGTTTTCGATTGATGAAGGTACTCTATAGGGTCTTCAATTGTAATAATGTGTTCAAAGCGGTCGGAATTGATTCTGTCTATCATTGAAGCAAGCGTCGTGGATTTGCCGCTTCCGGTGGGACCTGTTACAAGCACAAGACCGCGCGGCTTCTTGCATAAGTCTTCAAATATACTGGGAAGGCCAAGCTCCTGAAACGTCTTTATCTTGAACGGTATGGTCCTGAATACGCCCGCTACCGTGCCTCGCTGAACAAACAAATTTCCCCTAAAGCGCGACAGACCCTTTAAGCCGAACGAAAAGTCAAGCTCGTTCTCTTCTTCAAACTTGTGTTTTTGTATATCAGTAAGTATAGCGTAACAGAGTTGTTTGGTATCAACGCTGTTAAGCATGGTTCCGCCGGTCATGGGCGCAAGCTTGCCGTTGACCCTTATCCTCGGTGGCGTTCCGGCGGATAAGTGCAAATCAGAACCGCCGACCTCTATCATCAGCCTCAAAAGCTCCTGAAGATTGTACTGCGTTGCAACCTGCCCGGTGACCTCACCTACCATTTTTTCTCCTCGCGCGCCGTTTAAAAGCGCCTTGCCCCAACCCTTAATTTATAATATTAACAGATTACAGCGTAGGACTTTAGTCACATAACCGGCAAGTCCGTCAATCGGCCATTGTTACTCGCATTATTTCTTCAATGGTTGAAACGCCCTCGCCCACCTTGGTAATGCCGCTCATGCGAAGGGACTTCATGCCGTCTTTTATGGCGGCCCTCTTCAGTTCGGCGGCGGACGCGCCGGTAAGCACAAGCTCTTTTAGAGTATCCGTAAACGGCATAACCTCGTAAAGGGCTATTCTACCCTTGTAACCGCTTCCGCCGCACGTGGCGCAACCGTTGCCCTTGTACGCCTTCATCTTCTTTGCTTCAGCCGGCGACAAGCCCATGTCAACAAATGCCTTCTCAGGCACCTGTATCTCCACCTTGCAGTCCTTGCATATTTTTCTCGCGAGCCTCTGCGCGAGAATAAGGTTGCACGCCGAAGATACGAGGAACGGCTCAATGCCCATGTTAAGAAGCCTGTTTACGGTGCTTGGAGCGTCGTTGGTATGGAGCGTTGAAAGCACCATGTGCCCGGTAAGCGCGGCCTTTATGGCAATTTCAGCGGTTTCGTAGTCTCTTACCTCTCCGACCATTATAACGTCGGGGTCCTGCCTTAGAAATGAACGCAGAGCCGCGGCAAAGTTAAGGCCTATATCCTCGTGCATCTGGCACTGGTTAATGCCCATGAGGTTGAATTCAACCGGATCTTCGGCTGTTGATATATTTTCGGTTATCTTGTTAAGCTCGGAAAGAGCGGAATACAGCGTTGTGGTTTTTCCGCTTCCAGTGGGGCCCGTTACAAGCACTATGCCCCACGGCTTATGAATGGCGTGCATGAAGTCGTCAAGCGCCTTTTGCTCAAACCCGAGCTTTGTCATGTCAAGCTGAAGATTGCCTTTATCAAGAAGGCGGCAACAGACCTTCTCGCCGAAAAGAGTCGGAAGCACGGAAACGCGATAATCCATTTCCTTGTTTTTAGCGAGCTTTAACTTGATTCTGCCGTCCTGAGGAAGCCTTCTTTCGGCTATGTCGAGGTTGCTCATAATCTTGATTCTCGACACGATTGCGTTCTTGAGCTTCATGGGCGGCTTCATTACTTCGCTAAGCACGCCGTCAACGCGGTAGCGCACGCGAAAGGCTTTTTCGTAAGGCTCGATGTGTATGTCGCTGGCGCCTCTTTTTATGGCGTCGGTTAGAATTAAATTTACAAGCTTTACGACCGGAGCGTCTTCAACGGCTTTTTTAAGGTCGGCAACGTCAACTTCGTCTTCTTCCCTTACAACCTCCATGTCAACTTCATCAAACTCGCTTAACATGCCCTCAAGACCGAGGCCGGCGTCAGATGATTCATAGTGCTTCTCTATGGCGAGCTTGATGGCCGCGTCCGAGGCTACGAGAGGCTCTACGTTATAGCCGGTTAAAAACTTTATGTCGTCTATGGCAAAGATGTTTGACGGGTCCGCCATAGCCACTACGAGCGTGGCGCCTGTTCTGCTGATTGGAATTACCTGATACTTCTGGGCTACGTCTTCCGGGATTAGCTTGACTACTTCGTGGTCGATCTCTTGCGTGGCAAGCTCGACCGTAGGTATGCCGTACTGCTTGCTGAGAAATGAGGTGAGGTTTTTTTCAGTTATAAAGCCAAGCTTAGTAAGGTTGAAACCAAGACGTCCGCCGCCGGTTTTTTGTTCGTCAATGGCCTTCTTGAGCTGGTCGGATGTAATCAGTTTTTCTCTTACTAACAGCTCGCCAATTCTATCCGTCATTGTTTACCGTTGCTTAGTGACAAAATTTGTCGCAATTCAGATATAGTATATAAAATATAATGTTATGTCAAGGTTTATCAAGGTTTTTTCAGTTTGCAAAGCGGCTTTGAACGCATTATTTTTCCGCACAACCCTCATGTTTCCGCATGTTGTTCGGAGCGCTTCAGATTAAAAACACGAGAATGAAAAATATGCGCGCTGAAGCGCCGCTATTACCCTGCCTCAAAGAAAAGTGGCGGGCGTTGCCCGCCACTTGCCAATTTTCCTTCACTGAAAACCGTTAACGGATACCAGCTAACTTTCTTTTGAATCATCAGCAAAATCTCATGGCGGTACTTATTATCTCTTCGGCATAGAATGGTTTTCTAAGGTAAACGTCTATCATGCCCTCGCGTATGCCTGTGTAAATGGCCTTGTCAACGTCCTTGAAATAGCCTGTAAAAAGAACAACCCTTGTAACCGGACTTACCTCACGTATTCTTCTGTACGTATCAAGGCCGTTTAAGCCAGGCATCATCATATCCATGAATATCAGCGAACAAGGCGCGCTTTTAACCGACGCAATGGCGTCCTTGCCGTTTGTCGCGTAAATGGCGTTAAAACCGGCGTCTTTTAACGTTTCGCATATGCCTATGCAGACGGCCTCGTCGTCGTCAACGACGAGTATGCTCCGGTGGTTTTGCAGGCGCGCAAACCCGCCGTCCTTTTGTGCGCGAGGCTTTTTTATGGGTTCACTATGCGTTGCCGTTGGCGGTAGCGTCTTCATTATTTTTTATGCGAACACCTTAAAAAAACCGCTTTTTTAAGACGTTTATGAAACTTATGTCAATTAAGCATGGTTCCGCTTTCAACGGCGGGAAGATATACGCTGAATACGGCGCCATGCCCGGCGGCGTTAGCCGCTTCCATCCAGCCGCCGTGTTCATGAACTATGCTTTGCGCTATTGAAAGGCCAAGGCCGATATTCAGCCCGCCGCCCTTTTCCTTGGTTGTAAAAAACGGGTCGAATATCCTCTCTTTTATATCATGGGGTATGCCGGGGCCTGTGTCGCGTATTTCAACCACGGCATACACCTTAGCGTTGCTGTTGGTGGCAAACGTTGAAATGGATATTACGCCTTTGCCCATAAGCGCGTCGCGCGCGTTCTTTAAAATATTTAAAAACACCTCCATAAGCTGACCTTTATTTGCCCGTACCAGCGGCAAGTTCTTGTCGAATTTTTCCACTATTTCTATGCGGCTCGTCTTTATTTCCGAAATAAATATGCCCATTGTCGATCTCAGGGCTTCGTTTACGTATATATCCCTGTATTCGTCTTTAAACGGCCTCGCGTAGGTAAGCATGTCAAGAATTATATATTTGGACCGAACTGCCGCGTCTTTTATCTTGAGAAGAAGATAATGGTTGGGGTCGTCCTTGCTGATGCGCCCCAAAAGCACCTCTGAAATGCTCAAAACGCCGGCAATAGGGCTGTTAAGCTCATGCGCTATTCCGGCGCCCATTTCTCCAAGAGAGATGAGCTTGGCGGATTGCACGAGCATCTGCTCGGAATTTTGCAGTTTAATATACGCGGCCTCAAGCTTTTCAATGGTGTTTTCAAGCTCGCCGGTCCTTTTTCGCACAATGTCCTCAAGGTCGCGTATCTGCGACTTAAACGCGTCTTGCAACGATTTTTGCTCTGTAATGTCCCTCCATATTTCCTGCACGTACTTTTTGCCGTTTATCTCTACAACAACCGCGGAAATATCAACCGGCACTTCGGCTCCGTCTTTTGTCTTTATGGCCATTTCGTGCAAATAGCCCTTGCCGTCGTAAAGCCATCTTTTCATTACGGCTGTGTATTCACGCGCAAGAGCGGCAGGGAATATATCCGTTGGCTCGAGCGCGAGAAGCTCTTCCCTGCTAAATCCGGTCATAACGACTGCCGCCTCGTTTACGTCAATAAAACGGCGAGTTGCCGCGTCTTTAAGGACAATCGCGTCAGTGGCCATTTCCGCAAGCCTTGCGTAGAGCTTATTATAACCGGCAAAACCTTCCAGGGAAGCGGGCGCACCCTTTTGGGCAATGCCGTTCATCAAACCTTCGGCAATGGGTTCAACTCTGACCGACGCATTGCTCAGT
>SCQA01000061.1 GCA_004298725.1 bacterium | reverse complement strand
GTATTTTTCAAGAAATACCTCGGACACGCCGAACGCCGCGGCCGACTCTTTTTTAGCGGTGTTAAAAGAATTTATTATGTCCTGCTTGTTGCGCGCTACGCGCAGGCCCCTGCCGCCGCCGCCGCCGGCCGCTTTTACCATTACAGGGTAGCCGATTTTTTCGGCGTAAGACAGGGCTTCTTCAATGTCGCGCACCGCGTGGTCCGTGCCGGGCAGTATCGGCACGTCCGCCTTTTTCATCATCTGGCGGGCTTTGACCTTGTTGCCCATGTCGGCAATGGTTTTGCTCGTGGGGCCTATGAACGTAATGCCCTTTTTCTCGCAAAGCAGAGGAAACTTCGGGTTTTCGGATAAAAAGCCGTAGCCCGGGTGTATGGCGTCAACGCCCACTTTTATGGCAAGGTCAACTATGCGGTGAATGTTAAGATAGCCTTGAATAGGCCCGGGACCCACCATATATGACTCGTCCGCCTTCTTGACGTAAAGAGACGTCGCGTCCTCCTCGGAGTATATGGCCGCGGTGGGTATGTCAAGCTCCTTACAGGCGCGTATTATACGCGAGGCTATCTCGCCTCTGTTGGCTACAAGAACTTTTTTGAACATGTTTGGCACCCTTGAAAAAAGCAAACTTATATTAAGCCAATATCGGCTGAATAAGTCAAGAGAAAATCGGCGTTGGAATCAGTTATTTCAGGGTTTTGCCGCTATGAATTCAGCCGCCTGCTTGAGGCGTTTAATCGCAAGCTCTTTGCCCATGGCCTCAATCATTTCAAATATTCCCGGGCTTACGGTGCCGCCGGTCAGCGCGACCCTTACAGGCTGGGCGAGGTTGCCGAGTTTTATGCTTTTTTCGGCTATTATGGCGTTAAAGATATTTTCAACTTCCTTTACGCTGAAGTTTGCAAGCGCTGACAGGCGCTCCGAGAGCATATTGAAAAGTTCGGCGTTCTCGAGCGTAAGGAATTTAGTTGACGCTTTTTCGTCGTAAGTAACGCTCTCTTTAAAGTAAAATAATGAAGATTCCGCCATTTCTTTTAAGGTCTTGGACCTCTCGCGGAGCGTCGTTATAATCGTTGGCAGTCTTGAGTCGTCTTCCGCGCTTACGCCAAGCTCTTTAAGAAAAGGCATGAGCAGAGGCGCGAGTTCTTCTGGTTTTGTCTCTTTTATATAATGGTGGTTGAGCCACAGAAGTTTTTCAGGGTTGAATACGCCGGAGGACTTGCCGACGCTTTCAAGTGAGAATTTTTCAACAAGTTCTTCAATTGAAAATATCTCTTCGTCTCCGCTTGACCAGCCGAGCCTTGCAAGGTAATTAACAAGCGCGTGCGGCAGATACCCCATGTCGCGGTATGCCATAACGGACGTGGCGCCGTGGCGCTTGCTTAGCCGCGTTTTGTCCGCGCCGAGTATCATGGGCAGGTGGGCGAATATGGGCGTTTTAAAGCCTAATGCCTCGTAAAGAAGTATCTGTTTAGGCGTGTTGTTTATGTGGTCGTCGCCGCGTATGACGTGAGTTATTTTCATGGTGTAGTCGTCCACCACAACGCAAAAGTTGTACGTGGGCGTGAAGTCGCTTCGTAAAATCACAAGGTCTTCAATCAGCGAATTGTCAAATGATATAGGCCCTTTTATAAGGTCGTTAAACGCCGTTACCCCTGAAGGAACTTTAAATCTTATTGCGAAAGGCGTGCTTGGCGTGTCGGCGCGCGCGGCGCACCTGCCGTCGTACTTTGGCGGCTGGCCGTTTTTCAGCGCTTCTTGTCTTCTCGCCTCAAGCTCTTCAGGCGTGCACCAGCACTTGTAGCATAAACCTTTTTCAAGAAGGCGCAGTGCGAATTTTCTGTAGCTGTTGAACATCTGGCTCTGGAAGAACGGGCCTTCGTCCCAGTTAAGGCCGAGCCACGTCATGCCGTCGAATATCGCTTGAATGGACTCTTTGGTGGAGCGGGCGACGTCGGTGTCTTCAATTCGCAGTATGAATTTGCCTTTGTTGTGTTTGGCGAAGAGGATGTTGAAGAGCGCGGTGCGCGCTCCGCCTATGTGAAGATAGCCTGTCGGGCTTGGCGCAAAACGGGTTCTTACTGTCAAGACGATGAATTCTCCTTAATTTAGTTAATCGTAAAACGTGAATGGTGAAACGTGAATCGTGAATAAAAGATAACATACAACCGTTTTGTGTCTTTGAGTTTATCTTTCTTCTAATTACTCTTCACAATTCACTATCTTCTAATCACTGTATTATTATGCCTGCGTAGCCTACCACTTGCTTATAGTCTCCGCTTGTTTCGCCGGATGTCGCGTATTTCACAAGACGCGCCTTTGACGCGCCCAGCGCCTTTGCGGCCACTATGGCTGTTGTTGCCGGTACAACCCCGCACATGGATATTTTTTTTGACGTTGTTACGTCAAGAAGCCCTTTAGCGTTAAGCGCGAGAGCTTCTTTTATGGCAAGCGAGTCTTTTTCGCGCGTTTTTTTGTCGGCTTCGTAATGGTTCATGTCCGAGCTTGCGACTATCAAGGTGTCCTTTCCGCTTTTTGTAATCGCGCGGGCAATGGCCGAGCCAACTTCAAGACATTCATCGTAGCCAAGCGGCATTACGGTTATAGGCACAATGTTTATATTTCTGTTAAGTACGTACAAAAACGGCAGTTGAACTTCAAGCGAATGTTCCCGCAAGTGAGCCGATATGTCCGGCGAAAACATGGTTGATTCGTCAAGAAGCCATTTCGCGAGCTTCTCATTTATCGTAACCGCGCCAAGCGGAAGTTCCCATTTTCCCGACGGCATTATTGACACTGCTTCGCCAAGCCCGGTGTGGTTAGGGCCGATTAGAATTATGTCATCAGGCACTATGACGTTTGAAAATAATTCTCCGGCCACGCCGCCCGAATACATATATCCCGCGTGAGGTGAAATTACAGCTACGGCGCGCTCTTTGAGAGTGTTGTCAATGAGGAAGTTTTTTACCGTCTTTTCAAGTTCAGCAGGGTCGGACGGATAGAATTGCCCGGCTACGCACGGCTTTCTAAACATTGCTATACCCCACGGATTGTTTCACGCTGTAAAGGATATTATCAAAAGGGCTTTTTAATGTAAAGGCGAGAAAGACGGTGAATCAAAGACAGTGAAGAGTGAAAAGTTAAAAGCCGTCCTGACAGTAAGCAAACAAAAATACGCCCGCTTGAAGGTTTTTTACCTTAGGGCAGTCTTTTCCGCGTTTACGCCTACGACCAAGCGGAGGCCTTTTTTGTCCAGTAATTGCCCGGGTAGCGTTTGTTCATTGATTCCCATGTGCGGGCAAGGTGCTGAGTGTCTCCGGTCTCTTTGTAGAGCGCAACGCCGAGGTAGTAGCGCGCCTGCGGAGCCACATCCGAGTTCGGGTTGTTGTCGAGTATCCACGCGAAGGCGTTTTCAGCCTCGCGGAGTTTATTCAAGTGCATTGAGGCAAGCCCGTATGAAAGCGTTACCTGCGACGTGAATTCCTCCGGCGGCAGATACCCGACCCAACGCTCAAGCTCTTTTAAGTTTTCGTCGGTTATTATGAATGTAGGGGTCATTTCTATGGCGTAACGGGCCGTCATGTCCTGCTCGGAAGTGACAGCTAAAGAAACCGGAGCGAAAAGATGATCAACAAGGCTTCTTACGATGTTATCTTCAAGCGTTGAGTGGAATGTTTTTTTGCATCCGCTACAGTTTGGGTCATAAAACAACAACAGCATGAGCTTGTGAGTTCCGGTGAGAGCCATCTTTGCGTCTTTGATGTTTTTTAGCCATGTAAGTTCCATCATCACCAAGCGCCTCCCTTTTAGCACAGAGTTTGCTATGGTTCTGACTTAATTATGCCACTATTCCGGCTAATGTCAAAGAGGCAGGTGAATAACCGGATTGCAAAAAAGCGGGTTAAATATTCTTAAAGATCATATTGTTAAGTCAAAGTCGAGTTTTAAAAGCAATTTTTTCAGGTTTTCAGCGGAGGTAAAGCGTTCAGATGGGAGTCCTGCGGCCTGAGCCGCGTCAACGTAGTCTTGACGGTCGTCTATATAGACGAGGTCTTTTGAATTAAGGCATGTAAGCTCGATTACTTTTTTGTAAATGGCAGGGTCGGGTTTTCTTAAGCCTATTTCGAAAGAGAGGAACTTAGGTTCAAAAAGGCTATCAAGTACGGGGAATTTTTTTCTGGCGTATTCAAAGTGCAGTTCATTAGTGTTTGAAAGGAGCATAAGGCGCGTTTTGCCGTGAATGGAGCGTATAATGGATGTAACATCCTTTTTTTCACTGAATATGCCGCACCATATTTCGCTTAGTTCGGCGCGAGGCATGTTTAATGTAATCGCTCTGCAAACTGCGGATAGGAATTCGTCCGTTGATAGCGCGCCCGTGTCGTAATCGGCTTCTATGCCGCTTGTGAATATTTTCGCGTAAACATCGGCGGGGGTTAGGCCGCAGTCCTTAGCAAGTCTTTCGCAAATAAGCATATGGTCGAAGTCAATCAACACCCCGCCTATGTCGAATATAACTCCTGATGGTCTTGTCACACCGCGCTCCGACGATTGATGGATGGGGCTTTGCCGTAAGGTATTTATAGCCTTAAATATGGCATTAAGTCAATATGCCGTTGGCTTCCCATGAAAAGCAATCATGTGACCTAAGTCACAGTTTACGCGCCGGTAATATTGCATTATGCCGATGATATTGAATATTGTATTTTCATTACAAGATATGTTACAATAAAAAAATATGATAAGCGCAACTAAAGAAACAGCACTGCCGGCTAATCCCGGTTTGTTGATATTCGACCTTGACGGTACCTTGATTGATTCAAGCCTTGACATTGCGTGGTGCGCCAACGGTACGCTTCGGGCCTTCGGGTACGCGCCAAAAAGCGTTGAATACATTAAAGCGAATATCGGCTGGGGCGTGAAGATGCTTCTTGAAAAGCTTATGCCCGGGCAGAGCACTGAAGCCCTGACAAAGGCGAGAGAAAAGTTTCTTGAATTGTACGCAAGACGCCTTACGGTTGATACGCGCCTTTATCCGGGTGTGAAAGATACTTTGGTTGTTTTTGCTGAAAAAGGCAAAAAAATGGCCATTGCTACGAATAAACCCGAAGGCCTTACAAAGAGGATACTTGACGAGTTAGGCATTGGCGCTTACTTTTGCTTTGTTGCCGGAGGGGATTCGTTTGCAAACAGAAAACCTCATCCTGAGCCTTTGTTGAAAATAACTGACTCGCTTGGCGTTGCGCTAACCGATGTAATCTTTGTTGGAGACAGCCCCATTGATTCCGAGGCAGGCAGGAATGCGGGTATATTTACCGTTGGGGTACCTTACGGGTATCGCGGCGGAACAAGTATTCAAGACGCTGGTTTTGACTTGATTATTAAAGATTTTCAGTCGCTTATGAGCATTATCGAATAACTGCTTTGAAATGCGGTTTTAATAATTCTCTGCAAGACGATATAATATAAGATATAATACTCTACAGTACAATTCAGCGCTTCTATTGCCTCATTAATCGGGTAACCAACGTGGTAAAGAGCGACTTAAAGGGTGAGCGAGCAAGGGAGTTTTTGGCAGAGGCCGAGGATATACTGGCCTCAATGGGCAAGGACCTTGTAAAGCTTGGCAAGGGCGTTAAGGCCGGCGTAATAGACCCATCCGTACTTAATTCCATATTCCGCTCGGCGCATACCTTGAAAGGCGTTGCGGCCGTATTTGAGCATAAGGAAATGGCGGCGTTAAGTCATGTTCTTGAAGATACGCTTGACGCGCTTAGGCTCGGCAGGGCTGAACTCTCCACAGAGACTCTTTCCAACATAATGAAGGCTCACGACCTTCTTGCAAGGCTTGCGACGTCATCAGTATCGTTAAAGGGCAAGCCGAGGCTTAAGGCGGAGGCCGAAGGTCTTGCGATTATTTTGGCCAAGGGCGCAAGCGTAAGAAAAGCGAAGTCCGGTTCACGGCTTGAAGGCGTTTTTTCAGCCGTTCTTACCGAATACGAAGAGCACCGCCTGAGAGAGAACCTTCTTGAGGGCAAAAACGTCTATATTGTCAACGCCCGATTCCCCATAACAACTTTTGACAAAAGCTACATGGCCTTTGCTCAAGTGTTAAAGGGCTATGCGGAGGTCATAGCGACTCTTCCGGCTGAAAAGACGGCTTCAGACGGCCTTGATGGAAGTTTCTTTTTCGATATCATCATAGGCACGTCAAAACATTCCGAAGAAGTTTTTGACGCTCTGCGCGCAAGCGGCGCTCTCAGTATAAGGCCGCTTTCAGCTTCGACTCAGGCGTCCACTCACGATATTCCAGCGGAAGACGCCCCCGAAACTCTCAGAAGAACCACCAAAACAGTAAGGGTAAACATCAAGAAGCTCGATAACGTAATGAGCCTTGTAAGCGAGTTCGGTATACTGAAAACAAGCCTTGCTCGCCTAAGTTCGGAGATTAAAAGCGATCGCGCCGCCTCTGCCCACTGCATGGAACTTTCACGCATTGAGAAGGCGTTAGACAGGAGGTTTGCCGAGCTTAGAACCTCTGTGATAGGCCTGCGGATGGTGCCTCTTACATACCTTTTTGGCAGATACGAAACTTTTATTGACAAGGTCGCGCGTGAATCCGGCAAAGAGATGCGCATGGTAACTTACGGCGACGACACCGAGCTTGACAAGCTTATAGTCGAAGAGCTTGCCGACCCTATAATGCATATAATAAGAAACGTAATTGACCATGCCATAGAACCGCCTGATGAGCGCGAAGCCGCAGGTAAGCCGAGGGTTGGCACCGTTACGCTGAGCGCCTATCAGAAAGGAAGCCACATCGTCGTTGAAGTAAAGGACGACGGCATGGGCATGGACGAAGAGTTTTTGGCCAAAAAGGCCCTTGAAAAAGGGCTTATAACAAAAGAGGCGTTAAGCGGTCTTTCAAGGGGCGAACTGCTTGAGCTGATTTTTCTGCCGGGGTTTTCCACAAAGGATGAAGTAAGCGCGGGTTCCGGCAGGGGCGTGGGCATGGACGTAGTCAGGGAAAACATATCGAGGCTTTCAGGCATAATAGACATTGAAACCGCCAAAGGCAAGGGAACAAGGCTTATTATTACCATCCCCACGACCTTCGCCATTATCGAGGCAGTTATAGTTACGGACGGCGCGGAGCGTTACGCCATACCTTTAAATTCCGTTGTTGAAGTTATAGAGCTTGACGGACAAACGGTTTTGGGGGCTGATAATTACGGGTTTATCGCGTTTGGCTCAAGAAGGGTTCCGGCCATGCGCCTTGGAAAGTTTTTCGGGCGCAACGCTGTTAAGCACGGACGGACGTCTTTTGCCGTTGTTGCCGGTCTTGCGGAGCAGAGGGTATGCCTGCTCTTTGACAAGGTCGTCGAGGAGCTTGACGTTGTCATAAAGCCGCTTCCGCCGCTATTTAAGAGTTTTAATACCGCGGGCATAGCCGGAGCAACCGACATGGACGGCAAGGGCACCGTGCTGGTGCTTGATGTTACAGGCATTATTGACGCGCTTATGAAAGATAAAAAGGCGTTTGCCGCAGGCGAGGTTGTGCACTGAATGGACGCGTTTCATGCCTGACAGAAAAACTGGCCGCAAGGCAAAGGTTATTGATATGGGAAGAAGAGGCGTTGCCATAGCCGGCAAGGCCGTTGATTTAACGGCGCGCCGCACATCGGCTTTTTACCTTAACGGCAACGAGTACGCCTTTGATGACGCTGAAGTCATTGAGGTTTTGCCGGTAAGCGATATTGCGCGAGTGCCTAACACGCCGGACTTTATTGTCGGCGTGCTGTCTGTCAGGGGCGAAATGATACCCGTTATAGATTTAAAAAAACGGCTGGACCTTGCGTTAAAGAGCAACGCCGGCGGCGGGCAGAGGATAGTTATTGCCTCTGCTGGAGGCGATTTGACCGCTGGTTTTTTGATTGACGGCATGGCCGCCGTAGTTGAGTACGGGGCAGGTTTAAAGGAGAACGCAGTTTACGGCGAGGCCGGCGGCGGGTTTGTAAAAGCTACGGTACGGTTGTCTCATAGGCGCGTAAAGATATTATCCGCGGTAAGTTTGCTCGACATTGCAAAGGCTTTGAAACGATAATTTTATCGCGGACTGTTTTGCAGATTTTTTTACTTTTCTAAGAGTCGGCAGGGGTGGATTGTCTCCTTCAGCTAAGCCTGTTCTTTTCATCTAAAACTTTCTTGAAAAACACCGCTATTCCGTGATATAAATAAAAAATAACGTTTTGCGGCGTTTTTTTCGCACGTTCACCCTAATAAAAGGCTGACATGAATTCAAAAAAAAGAAAAAAGATAGTAGCGGCGCTCTTTGCGTTTTTTTTAGCGGCGGTTGTTGTCGGTTGCGGAGCGAATAAGCACGCGCAGGACTTGAGGCCTGCCAAAGAACTCTATGATTCCGCCATGAGCGATTATTTTGAAGATAAATTTGACGACTCCGAGCGGACATTTAAGACGCTTATGGAGAATTACCCTTTAAGTGCTTATGCCGTTGACGCACAGCTTATTATTGGCGACGTATGCTTTGCCGCCGATAAATACGACGAAGCGGCTTCTTATTATACTAATTTTGTCGCCATGCACCCGGCTCATCCAAGGGCTTCTTACGCGCTTTTCCAAAAGGGCATGAGCTATTTTAAAGACATTCTCACCATTGACAGAGACCTTGTCTCGACAAGAAAGTCGCTCTTCGCTTTTGAAGACCTCATCGTCGGGTACGGCAATTCATCCTATATAGACAAGTCGAAGGAGTTTAGGGATTTTTTGAGAAAGCGCCTCGCTGAAAGGGAAATGTACGTTGCCCGTTTCTATTACAAAAGCAAGAATTACAAGGCCGCCCTGCAAAGGTTCAGGGAGGTGCTTAAAAATTACAACGACTCCGGGTTCAGCGATGAAACGCTCTATTACGTGGGCGAATCTTACGCGAGGCTCGGCGAGGACGCCCTTGCCAAAGACGCGTTTTCGTCGCTCGTAAATAATTTTCCAGAAAGCCCCTTTGCCGTGAAGGCCAAGGCTAAAGCTGACGCAAGCTGAGACGGCTGACAAATATATCCGTGAACAGGCGGGGGGAATTTGATGGAGAAAGACTGGCATCAGAACTACGAGCTTGGCAAAAAGGCCTTTGACGAAAAAAAGTACGAGGTCGCGCTCGTGTGCCTTGAAAAGGTCAGGGATGAAAAACCCGATTTTGCCGACGTATTTAATATGCTCGGCCTTATATATTATTACAAGGGCAAGCACCGCGACGCGGTTGACCTTTTCAAAAACGCCATCAGAATAAACCCTTTTTATACGGAAGCGTCGCTTAACCTCTCCATAGTTTATAACGAGCTTGGCGAAATAGACAACGCGGTAGAGGTATATACCGGCGCAAGACAAGCCAAGAAAGACGCCACCCATTACGCCGACCCGTACGTCAAAGGCAAGCTGGCCAATATGCACGCGGCCATAGCCGCCATATACAAGGACATAGGCTTTCTTCCCGAGGCCGCCGATGAATACAAAAAGGCAATTTCACTCAGGCCTGAATTTGTCGACCTCCGCACAAAACTCGGCATGGTTTACAGAGAGCTTGGCGAGCACTTAACTTCAGTGAAAGAGCTTAACGAAGCCCTGATGGCCAACGATAACTACATACCGGCCCGGGTTCAACTCGGGCTTACATACTACTCCATGGGCAAGCTTGACCTCGCCCGGATAGAATGGGAAAGAGCCATAGCCAAAAAGCCGGACGACAAAATGGCGAAGATGTATCTGTCGCTCTTTAACGCCAACGCCGAGCGCTGAGGGTTTTATCTTTTCTTCGTTGGCGTAACCCAACAATAAGCCGTATTCACTTCACCGCCCGTACAACACGCTCAATCCCTGAGAGGTCTTTTATAACACAAATTTCTCTGAAGCCCGTCTTTTCGATTATTTCTTTAACCATGTCTGCCTGTCCGAAACCTATTTCAAAAATCAGAAAGCCGTCCGGTTTAAGCCATTTGATTGCTTCGTGTGTAATCCTTCTGTAGAAGTCAAGGCCGTCTTTTCCGCCGTCAAGCGCGGCTTTTGGCTCGTAGAGGCGCACTTCCGGTTGCAATGTTTCCATATCAGCTGTTTTTATGTATGGCGGGTTGGCAAGCACTGCCGAGGCCTTGCCCTTAATTGCAAGGCCTTCGAGCGGGGCGAAGAGGTCGCCTTCAAAAAATGTAATCATGCCGGAGGCGTCGTTCAAAGCGGCGTTCTCTCTTGCCGTTTCCAATGCTTCCTTTGATACGTCCGTTGCGTAAACAATGCAATTTGCCATCTTTGCCATTGCTATGGCGACACATCCGCTTCCGGTGCATAAGTCTATTACCGTGGCGTGTGCTTCTTTAAAGCCGCTCAACGCTTTTATAGCCACTTCAACAAGAACTTCAGTTTCCGGCCTCGGTATCAGCGTGTTTCGCGTAACTTTAATGTCAAGTCCGCAAAATTCCTCGCTTCCTAAGATGTATTGAAGAGGCTCTCTCTTCAAGCGCCTCTGAGTAAAGGCGGAGAATTTATGAAGCGCGGTTGCCGGCAATTCTTTTTCAGAGTTCAGGAAAAGTTCGTGGCGTTTGCACCCGATGGCATTGCAAAGGAGTATTTCCGCCTCTTGAACGGAACTTTCAATGCCGTGACTGGCAAGTTTACGTGCCGCCTTCGCAAGGGCTTGGCCTATGGTTTTGTTTTTGTTTTTCATGGATAGCCAAAGATAACTTTACAACGCCGGGCTATTCTAATACAATCAAAAATAATCACAGCAGGGCGTTTTTTCGAGTTTTTATTAACATGAGCATATTACAAAACCTTTCCAACCTATCTTCGGGCAGGAAAAGAGCGCTGGCGTTTGTTGTGCTTGCCATTCTATCGGCGGCCATATATTCCAATATTGTCAGCGCGCCTTTTGTCTTTGACGACCACGAAGCCATAGCTTTAAACCCTAAGATAACCGCCCTGAGAAACTTTCTTGATTTTTCAGGCACAAGGTACGTCGGCAACCTGACTTTCGCGCTGAACTACGCAATAGGCGGCCTTAACACCTTTGGCTACCACGCGGTCAACGTCCTAATACACATTTTAAATTCCATTCTTGTTTTTATTCTTGTTGAAAGCCTTTTTAAAACTCCGGCAATGAAAACAGCTGGAAACGAACGGGGCGCTCCTGCAATGGCCGTTGCTTTTGGCGCTGGGCTTATATTCGCGGCGCATCCGGTGCAGACGCAGGCCGTAACATACCTCAGCCAGAGGTTTGCTTCGCTTGCGGCCTTTTTTTACATCGGCGCGGTTGTGTTGTATGTAAGCGCGCGGCTGAACATGGAAGACAACAGCCGTATGAAAGCAGGGGTGTTTTACCTCCTTGGCCTTGTGTCAACGGTAGCCGCGTTAAAGACTAAAGAGATAAGCTTTACCTTGCCGCTTATGATAATGCTTGTTGAGTGGTTCTTTTTCAGGGGCGCGGGAAATAATATAAGAAGACTGCTTAGCCTTGCGCCGTATCTGCTTTCAATGCTGGTTATACCGCTTACCATCATATTCGCCAAAGGCGGCGCATTCGGCGCGGACGCCATAACCGAGAAGCTCGGCGTTTTGATGAGGGAAGACCTTGCCACAATTTCACGCTACGATTATTTAATTACAGAGTTCAGGGTTATTGTTACTTATTTGCGGCTCATCTTCTTTCCGGCAGACCAGAACCTTGATTATGACTATCCGGTATTTCATACTTTTGCGTCGCCAAGCGTGTTTGTTTCATTTTTATTTCTTCTGTCGGTATTTATAGGCGCCGTTTATTTGCGGACGCGCTCGCTGACAATAAACAACCGATACGGCCTGCTGATTTCATTCGGGGTTTTCTGGTTTTTTCTCGCGCTTTCGGTGGAGTCGTCAATTATACCTATTTCCGATGTAATCTTTGAGCACAGGCTGTACCTGCCGAGCGCGGGGATTATCTTTGCTTTTTCCGCTTTTTTATTCTGGTTAAGGGATAGGTTTGGTTTTTACAAGGCCGTTCCAGTTGTCATTGCCGTAATGATAATTGCTGCGGGAGTAACTGCTTACGCGAGGAATTCGGTCTGGGCGGATGAGCTTGCCTTGTGGAAGGATACTTCAATGAAGTCTCCGAATAAGGCTCGCCCTTACAGCAACATCGGCTTCGCGCTTGCCAAGGCCGGCAGATTAGACGAGGCGCTTAAATATTTCGACAAGCTCATTCGCCTGAAGCCTGAATTCTGGCTTGGATATTTTAATGCCGGAGAGGCGCTTATGCAAAGCAACAGGGCGCCGCAGGCCGTAAGATATTTTGAAAAGGTTGTAAGCCTGAAGCCTGACCATGTTGACGGATATTCTAAACTTGGCATTGCCCTTACGCGCTCAGGAAGGCCGGACGACGCGTTAAGGGCTTTCGCGCGCGTGCTTTCAGCGCGGCCTTATTCGCCGGACGCGCATATAAACGCAGGAAACGCATTGATGATGTCTGAAAGGTTTGACGAGGCCGCCGGGTATTACCGCAAAGCGCTGGCGCTTGACCCGTCAAGCGCCGAAGCAAGGGCAGACCTCGATGAGTCTCTACGCCGCTTGGCCATGCAACCAATGCCGCGCCGGTAATTTTGACTGTGTTTTTTAATCTGCTTTTGGTTCTTCTTCCGCAGGGTAGTATTCAGGGAAGTGATCGTGTAGCGCTTTCAGCAGTTCGTAGGCTATCTGGCGAACGCTCGCGGTTTCAAGCTGAAGCATGTCGGCTCTTATGGGCCTGTCGCTCTTCCAGTCTGTTTTTTCTTTTTCCATTACAGCTTCAAACAAGCCGGTAATCTGGCCATCGGCTATTCCGGTGTTCGACCCGGCAAGGTCAAGCACGACGTCTTCTCTTGTCATGCGGACATTGTTTGCCGGTTCCGCAATAACAACTTTGTTCCACCATGTGTTTAATGGCGCTTTTCTGTCAAGAAATTTGATGTTTTGCTGAAGACGCGGCACATATCTCTGTGTTTTGCCGCCAAGCGTTATTATCGCAAGCCCGGAAAAAGGCAGGTCCCATTTAGGGTTGAAGTCAGTGGCTTCATCGTAAACGTCTATGTTTTTAAGCCCAAGCCTGCCAAGAAGCGACTCGGTTTTGTCCGTGTCGTAAACAAGCGTAAGTATGCACGCAGAGAGGCGGCGCGCCTCGCCGTGAAATTCAATATCGAATGACTTGGTGGCGGCAATCATGAAGTTGATTATCTCGCACAAGTGCTTTTTAAGCTCTGTTTTTTCTGTTTTGGCGTCCGTCATGTTTATTAACTCCGTTTTCATTGGTTTCTAACTTGGCGGTCCTACCGGGATTAAAGCCGGTAAGGTGTGAAGCTTTATTGGTAAAGCCCGCCTCGCCTGCGGCTACGTCAGGCCTCCGGTCGAACCCTGCGGGTTCTCATCCCTTCCGCCTTTATTGGTTAATTTTGGCGGTCCTACCG
>SCQA01000060.1 GCA_004298725.1 bacterium | reverse complement strand
GAAAGGAAGAGCACGCGGAAAGCCCCTCCAGCATATCAAACGGCCTTATGCTCCTAGCAGAACCTCTGCCTATGCCGTTTTCAAGCGCTATAAGCACGGCAGGCCGGCCAAACCTTTCAACAAGGCGCGATGCAACAATGCCTATAACTCCCGGATGCCATTTTTCAGAGCAAAGCACTAACCCCTTTGCGACCTCTCCGGCGCCACCAGTGGCATGTTGGCCAATCATTGCCAAGGCCTCGCAAAGCATTTTTTCTTCTATCTTCTGACGCGATTTATTTTCGCTGTCAAGCTTGCGCGCAAGACGCTGGGCCGCATGAGTGTCCGTCGTGGTAAGAAGTTCAAACGCCGCCGAGGCTTCGGAAAGCCTTCCGGCGGCGTTAATGCGCGGGGCGAACTGAAAAGCCACGGCATCGGCGTCAATGCGTCCGGGCTTTACTCCGGCAACGTCAATAAGCGCGCGAATACCCGGCCTGCTCGCGACGTTTAACTCGCGCAGGCCGTGGCTTACGAATATTCTGTTTTCGTCGATAAGCGGCACCATGTCCGCTATGGTTCCGATGCAGACAAGGTCAAGGTATTTTTTTAAATTAGGTCCAGTGGCATGTTGGCCACCAGTGGCATTTTGGCCATCCGCGCCGCCAAAAAAGTTGCCTCTGCGAAGGCGGGAACGAAGCGCCACGACAAGATTAAACGCCACGCCTATGCCTGCAAGCCCTTTAAACGGAAAGGCGCATCCTTCCTGCTTCGGGTTAACCAAAGCGGCAGAGGCAAAAGCGCCGTCCGGCATTTCGTGATGGTCGGTTATTACGACGTCAACACCAAGCGAACGCGCAAGGGCCGTTTCGTCGGCGCTACCGGAACCGCAGTCAACGGTAATAATAAGGCTTACGCCCTCGGACGCGAGCTTTTTAATTGCCATGGCGTTAAGACCGTAACCCTCGGTTTGCCTCTGCGGTATGTAGCTTAAAGGCTCGCACCCAAGTTCCTTAAAGAAAAGGCACAGGAGGGCGCTGGACGTTACGCCGTCAACGTCATAATCTCCGTACACAACGATTTTCTCTTTATCGCCGAGCGCCCGCACTATTCTGTCAACGGCCCTGTCCATATCTTTCAGCAAATATGGGTCGTGAAGGTCTTTAAGCTCAGGGGATAAAAACGCGGAAGCCCTGCCGCAATCGGCAAGGCCTCTGTTTATTAAAAGTTGCGCCGTAAGCGGCAATATATTGAGATTATCGCCGAGTATTGCCGCCAACCCGGCAGAAGACTCTTTTACCTTCCAACGCTTCATCATTTATAACCTGTCCGGTGGCATTTTGGCCACTGGTAGCATTTTGGCCACTGGTGGCATTTTGGCCACTGGTGGCATTTTGGCCATACGCGCGTAAATCGCTAAAAACCGTTATTGTCCGTTGCAAACCGCTGTTTATGCCGGTTGGCAACACGAACGTACCAGATAAAGCTTTATATTTTGCATTATTATACAACAAGGCTCATTACGGCGCAACCTAATAGAGAGTCATGGTAGAGAGGCAATTCAGTTGCCATGCCTTCTTCACTAAGTTGTAGAGACGGGGTTGAAACCTGTCTCTACTCTCACCATGCAAGTCGCTTTTTGTTAGTAGCGCCAAAGCTCCAATCCTGTTATTTTCTGCAATGCCGTTTGAAATTTTTTAGCGGGTTTTGTGTGCCGTCAGGAGTTAGCTATTCCTGTTTAGCTTCCTCCTGACGACACAGTAATGAAAAATTCAAAACAACGCATGGCAGGCTGAAGGGAATTAAACACGAAAAACAGAGTAAAAGGGAATGGGGAAGGACGGGCTACTCGCCGTGCAGAACCACCTTATTTTTGCCGGTCGCCTTAGCGCGATAGAGCGCTTTGTCGGCGTTTTCAACGATGTCATGCACTGTTTCAGCGTCAGCCGGAAACTCCGCCACGCCTATGCTGAATGTAGGTAAAATCGCATCCGGCCTGCTCGCGTCAACGGCGGTCATGCCTATTCTTATTCTGTCGGCTATGACGGCGGCGTCAGACTTATCCGTGTACGGCAATATGACCGTGAACTCTTCGCCGCCGTAACGCGCCACCACGTCCATCGACCTTACGGCATTTTTTATGACGTGCGCGGCCTTTTTAAGCATGTCATCGCCGGCCATATGGCCGTGCTTGTCGTTATACGCCTTAAAGTTGTCAAGGTCGATCATGAAGACCGAAAAATTTTCGCCGTGCCGCCTGACGCGCTCGGCTTCCTCAATAAGCCTGTCGTTGAAATACCTTCTGTTATAAAGGCCGGTAAGATGGTCTGTCGTCGAAAGCGTGGTAAGTTTCTCGTTCATGAAAAAATACTCCGCCCTTTCGCATGCTATGGCCGCGTAATTGGCAAGCGCCTGCAAAGCGACAAAATCTTCATTAGTAAATTCGTTGCCGCTCCATTTATCCGCTACGTTAAGAACGCCTAAAATACGCTCGCCCGCCCGGACAGGCACCGATATAAACGACTTAGTTCTGTACGGATGCTTCTTTTCAGCCCGCGTCAGTTTTTTTTCAATGTCTAAAACAAAAAGCGGCTTGCCGCTTTGCAAGACTTCTCCGGCTATGCCGGCATCCGGCTTGACGATTACTCCGGTCAAACTGCCTTTGTCAACGCCGAATGACGATTTTACAACAAGCACGTTGTCTTTAACGTTAGAAAGCATAAGCGAACTTCTATCGGCCTTTGTAAGCTCTGCCGCCTTCTCAGTCAATATGTCGCACAATTCATCAATATTGAACGTTGCGGCTATTGTAGCGAACGCCCGTTCTATGGAGCGGATTATGTATTTCAAGCGCCTCATCGGTTCAGCTGAGCGCTTTTGTGAAGTTTTAGAACATAGGCTCTTTAGAAGCGGCGCGGCAAGCCTGCCGATTTTTTCCGGGAGGTCGTGTATATCCTTTTGCGCCATCACCTTAATGCCGGCCCTAAGGCTATTTATCTCAATTTCGTTAAGGCCAAGCGACGTTACGCCGTCATGAAAATCGCTCTCAGCGCCGTCTTGCAAATAAACATGACCGCCAGCTATAACCAATTCCGTCTTGCCGCCGGGAAACACCGGCAAAGCGAAAATATGCATATTCATACTGCATTTGCCTATGTACGCCTTTTTACTCTCAACCGCGTTGGCAATGGTTTGTTTGCACTGTTCATCACACTGCCGCTTACCGTTACTGTTCAATCCAACCGCACCGCAAACCACAGACACGGCAGTAGGCGCTACTATCGCGTCGCCTTTAGCGTCGTAAAGGCCTATTGGAACGTCAAGAAGGCTTGCAAGACCGTCCTGAAACTCTTTCCAAATCAAAAGGTTTTCTTTATCGCTACATTGCATACGGCTTTGCCCTCGTGGACAATATTCGAAGATTTACAATTAACCAAACTCATTTGCAAACAAACTCCATTTCGACCATTGAGAGTACATAATTATAACAAATAGAACCCTACGGTAAAATTAGCTCTTTGTAAAGTGCTTAATACCATTTCAGAAAATGTATTGCAAATCAGATAGTTAAGATTATAATAATTCTATTGATTCTAAATTAGGCATTTATAAAACTAAACATATGCTATAGCATATGAGATAAAAAGAACTATAGCATAAAGCATGACAATTGTCAACTAACCGCTTTAATTTTGTTCTTGATTAGGCTTTTGCAGACGAGCTGGCTTTCTTTTTTTCCCAAAAAAGGAGTACCGGGCTGGCTATGAATATGGAGGAATACGTACCTACGATGACGCCGCTGAAAAGTGCAAGGGAAAAGTCATAGAGAACTTCGCCTCCCATTATAAGGAGCGCGAAAATCGCAAGAAGAGTGGTAAGAGACGTTACTATCGTCCTTCTCAAAACCTCGTTTATGCTTCTGTTGATTAGCGTCGTAGTATCTTCTTTGGCGCGTCCGCGCATGTTTTCGCGTATTCTGTCAAACACAACCACCGTGTCGGTCAGCGAATAACCCGCAAGCGTCAAAAGTGCCGTTACTATCAAAAGGCTCATCTCTTTGTTAAGTATGTAAAGAAGCCCCATAACCGCAAGCACGTCGTGAAAAGTGGCTATAACCGCGGCCACTCCGAACCTGAACTCAAACCTCCACGCGACATATATAAGTATGCCCAAAAGCGAAATGCCAACGGCAAGAAGCGCGTCGTGCTGAAGTTTTTTGCCGACTGTCGGCCCGACTTCAGTGGTTGACTCGACTGAATATTTATTGTCAGGCAGACCCTTGACAAAGATTTCTCCAATGGCCTTTGAAACCGACCTTAAATCGGCGTCTGTTCTTTTAAGCCGCACAAGCAGTTTATTCGGCTCGGCAAATTCCTGAAGGCTCGCGTCTTTAAAGCCGCTCTTCTCAAGAAGCGCCCTTACGCCTTCTATATGAACCGGTTTATCAAACCTGAATTGTATGGCAATGCCTCCGGCAAAGTCCGTGCCGAGGTTGGCCTTTCCAAGAGGAATGGCGATAACGGCAATCAGGCCGATAATGGCCGCTATAACTGAAAAAGTATATGCTATGCGCCGCTTGCCTATAAAATCTATGCTGGTTTCGCCCCAGAAGTCCATCAATCCCCCGAAATCATCTTTTATATACTTATAGTCTTTAAACGCAACTTTTCGTTCAACACATCAAAGGCCACCTTGGTGCCGACAAGCGAAGTAAAGAGGTTTATAAGTATGCCGAGGCTCAGCGACACGGCAAAACCCTTTATCGGACCGCTACCGAACTGAAAAAGCACCGCGGCGGTTATAAGCGTGGTTATATGCGAGTCTATAATAGTCCACCAAGCGTGGTCGTAGCCCGCGTTTATCGCGGACCTCGGCGTCCTGCCGCTTCGCATCTCTTCTTTAATTCTCTCGAATATAAGCACGTTAGAGTCTACGCCCATGCCTATTGTAAGTATTATGCCGGCTATACCCGGAAGCGTAAGCGTGGCGTTCATCCACGACATGGCGCCAAGAAGCATTACGATGTTAATAAATATCGCGAAGTCCGCTATAAGGCCGGATACCTTATAGTAAATTGCCATGAATATAAGCACAAGCGCCGCGCCAAGGAGCGCCGCCTTTACGCCGCCCCTGATGGAATCCTGCCCGAGGGTCGGACCTACGGTAACGTTTTGCACTACGGTCACTGGCGCCGGAAGCGCTCCGGCGCGAAGAACTATGGCAAGGTCGGCGGCCTGCTCGTGCGTAAAGCCACCTGTTATCTGCGCCCTGCCGCCCGCAATAGCCTCGCGGATATTAGGCGCGGAATAGACGTTGCCGTCAAGGACTATCGCAAGCCTCTTTCCCACGTTTTCAGATGTAATCTTTTCAAACATGCGCGCGCCGTTGGCGTCAAACGTAATGGAAACATACGGCTCGTTGTACTGGGTGTCAATGGCCACCCTCGCGTCAGAAAGGGCGTCGCCGG
Source organism: bacterium (assembly GCA_004298725.1). Taxonomy (GTDB): domain Bacteria; phylum Desulfobacterota; class GWC2-55-46; order GWC2-55-46; family GWC2-55-46; genus SCQA01. The sequence goes on along the minus strand of SCQA01000060.1, from coordinate 6,707 downwards.
TAAGAAGAACCTCTCTTTTAACAAGGTACGGCGTCTTTTCCATTACCTCGCCGCCCTTGGACGAAGGCAGTTGATAAAGCACCTCCGAGCCAAACGGAGCGCCGGTTGAAAGCGCACTAAACGGGTTTTTCGACTCGTCAATAAGCCTGAACTCAAGCACGGCGGTCTTGCCGATTATCTGTATGGCTCTGTCAGGGTCTTTAAGGCCCGGAAGCTGTATGGCTATTTCCTTAGCGCCCTGCTTCTGTATGAGCGGCTCGGAAACGCCGAACTTGTCTATCCTGTTTCTTATGGTCTCAAGCGCCTGAGACGTAGCCCATTCGGTTATTCTTTTTGCCTCGCCCTCGGCAAGGTTATACGCAAGTCTTCCGTCGGAGGAAGACTCAAGGGTTAACATCTGAAACTCGTCGGATACGATCTTTTTAATCGCGTCCATGTTGGAGCCGTCAAAGTAGCCTATAAGCAGGCCGGTAGCGCCTTTTTTGTCAACGCTCTTAACGGGTATGTTCTTCTTCTTCAACACCCCTTCAATGCCGGAGACTATTCTTTGAGTGTGGTTTTCAACCGCCTTGTCCTGATCAACGCTGAGAACAAGGTGAGTGCCTCCCTGCAAGTCAAGGCCAAGCACTATCTTCGGGACGTTCTTAGTCCAAAAAGACGGCAGGCTTGTTGACAGCGGCGTGGACGGCAGAAATAGTACAAGCGCCACAAGCGTAAAACCGGCAAGAAGCAGAACTCTGAGTAAGATGCTCTTCATTTAATTCCAGTAAACCCCGTAGAGGCGTTTTTAACTGCCTTTTACTACCCCTGTTTTCTTACGGCAATAGCGTCTTTTGCCACCTTCACGCGCACGTTCGGGGCAATTTCAACGGTAATCGAATCTTCGGCAACTCCGGTAACCTTGCCGTGAATGCCGCCGTTGGTGACGACGTTATCGCCGGAGGAAACCTTTGAAAGCATCTCCTTATGCTCCTTGGCCTTCTTCTGTTGCGGCCTGATAAGCAAAAAGTAAAATATTACAAAGAGCAATATAAGCGGCGCCATGCCCATTATAGTGCCCATGGCTCCTGCCGGAGCCGCGGCGTCAGCCGCGTACGCTGTGGATACTGGAAAAAATAACACGGTACTACCTCCTTAAAATTGTGAATAGTGAAACGTGAATGGTGAATATAAAAAACCTTGAATTTACGTTACGTTCTTAAATTGTAATATTCGTCTTTAAGGCTCCTCCCGCATGTTGCCTGCCTCAATGTCCGTGTAAAAGCCTTTTTTGAACTCGTTAAACCCGCCTTCGCTGATCGCCGCGCGCATACGCTTCATCAAAGAACAATAATAATAAAGGTTGTGCGCCGTATTAAGCATGGACGACAAGATTTCTCCGGCCATAAACAAATGCCGGAGGTACGCCCTTGAGTAGTTTCTGCACGCGTAACAGAGGCAACCTTCCTCCACCGGACGGCTGTCCCGTTCATACAGACCATTCTTTATAACTAATTTCCCGCGTCTTGTAAAGAGAGTTCCGTTTCTGGCATTTCTTGTGGGCATTACGCAATCGAACATATCAATGCCGTTTTCAACTCCGTGCACAAGGTCTTCAGGCGTGCCGACGCCCATAAGATACCTCGGAGCGCTCTCAGGCAGAAGCGGCGCGGAAAAAGAAACAACCTCCCGCATAAGCGGCTTTTCCTCGCCGACGCTAAGCCCTCCAAGCGCGTAGCCGTCAAAGCCCATGTCAATAAGCGCGTTTGCGCTTGCCTTCCTTAAGTCAGCGTGCATACCGCCCTGCACTATGCCGAAGAGAGCCTGCGCCGCGTTGGTTTTAGCGCCTTTGCACCGCTTCGCCCACCTGTGGGTGCGCGCCATTGACTCCTCAATATAGGCTCTGCTTGCCGGATACGGCGGGCACTCGTCAAGCGGCATTATAATATCCGCTCCAAGCGCCTGCTGAACCTCGATGGCGCTTTCAGGGGTAAGCACGCACCGAGCGCCGTCAAGATGAGAGTTGAATACAACGCCTGTTTCGTCAATCTTTCTCAGTTTACCGAGGCTGAAGACCTGAAACCCGCCGCTGTCCGTAAGTATAGTACCGTCCCAATTCATAAAACAATGCAAGCCGCCAAGCTCTTTTATAATCTCATGCCCCGGCCTTAAATAAAGATGGTAGGTATTGGCAAGTATTATTTCGGCTCCGGCGTCTCTAAGGCCCTCCGGCGTCATGGCCTTTACAGCCGCCCTCGTGCCTACAGGCATGAACACAGGCGTTTGGAATGCGCCGTGCGGCGTTGACACCATGCCGAGCCTTGCGCCGGTTATGTCTTTTTTTATGAGAGTGAATGAAAAGCTCATCTACTAATTCCTTTAAGTGTGTCTCTAAAAATTGCCCTTTTCCCCGATCTCTTCGTTAGGGCTAAATAAAAACGCTCACATATTAGCATATATGCTCCACTTTTTATTTCGTCCCGCCTCGACCTCGGAAAAAAATTCTAATTTTTAGAAGCACACTTTAAATAATAAGCATGGCGTCGCCATAGCTGAAAAATCTGTACTTCTCCTTAACCGCCGTCCTGTACGCGCTCATAATATTTTCATGTCCGCCAAACGCCGCCGTAAGCATAATCAGAGTTGAACCGGGCAGATGAAAATTAGTAAGAAGGCCGTCAAGCGCCTTAAACTCGAAACCCGGGTAAATAAAGAGGTCCGTCTTGCCTTCGAGCCGCGCGTTGTCAAAGCCGTTGACTACGGCGGCCTCAAGGGAACGCGCGGTCGTGGTGCCTACCGCTATCACACGCCTTTTTTCAGCCTTTGCCACGCGCACCGCCTGAAATGTATTCGGCGGTATGCTGTAAAATTCGCTTAACATCTTATGCCCTGTTATGTCCGCCACCCTTACCGGCATGAACGTGCCCGGGCCGGTGTGAAGGGTTACGAAACGCACGTCAACCCCTTTATTTTTTACTTCGCTTAACAGCTCCGGCGTAAAATGAAGCCCTGCGGTAGGCGCGGCCACGGCGCCTTGACATTCGGCAAAGACGGTTTGATACCGCGCCTTGTCAATTGCCTCCGGCAGTCTTCTTATGTACGGAGGAAGCGGCACGCTTCCGAATTTTTCCATTATCCGCTCGGCAGGCGCGCTGAAACGCGCCGTCAAAAAACCGTCTGAGCCTGCCTGTACTATTTCAGCGAAAGCCCCGCCGTCAAAAAAAACCTTCATTCCGGCGTTAAAGCCTTTTGACGCCCTGCCCATGCAGAGCCATTCATCCGCACCCTTTCCCGTTTTTTCAACAAGAAGAAGCTCAACCGCTCCTCCGGTTGCCTTCGTGCCCGTAACCCTTGCCTGCATTACCTTTGTGTCGTTAAGCACAAGCACGTCGCCTGAAACCAGCATATCTTTTATATCATGAAAAACCCTGTGGCTTACAACGCCGTCAGCCCTGTCAACCAGCATAAGGCGTGACAAGTCCCTTTTATCAGCCGGGTACTGGGCTATAAGGTCGTCAGGAAGATGAAAATCAAAGTCTTTTATATCCATTCTTTCATATCCGTAATAATAAACAACCCTGCGAAAAGCGCAGGGTATACAACATACAAAAACTATCGGTTATCGGTCTCAACAATTAAGAAACCTCTAATTATTTTTTTCCGCAGTCAAAAGTTATCAAGTATCAATTCTGCGATGTCTTTTCCGACAACCGTTGCCTGTCTTTTCCGACAACCGTTGCCTGTCTTTTCCTCACCTTTACCCTCACCCCGCTCTCTCCCACAAGGGGAGAGGAGAAAAAAGAAATTAATCAGACCTTCCCTTTCATTTACTGCGCCGGACTTATGGCCGGCGCCGGAGCGGCGGCGTCAGCCTCCCTCTTTTTAATAAGCGCGTTAAGCCTGTTCTCAATGTCAACTATGGTGCTAAATAGCGCTAATGGCGCGGGGCCTTTCATGGTTGAGGCGTTTTTGGTTACAATAAGCTTCAATTCGGCGACGTCTGCTGAAAGCGCGGAAAGCTCAGCGGCAAACCCGGCCCTCCACGCCCTAAGCTCTCCGGCAGTTTCCTCAAGCACGATGTACCTTTGAGCAAGCTCGTTGACCGAGCGGCTCTTATCCTTAAGTTTTAATTCAAGGTCTTTTACGTTTGAGGCGTTTATAGCCCTCTCCTGCTGAAGCTGTCTTGCAAGGTCGCCAACGTCGCGCTCATATTCGCTGAGTCTCACACAACCTGAAAACGCGACGCAAACAAACACAATAAACGCGCAAAAAAGAATAGGCTTTCGCATAAAATTCACCCGTCACGTTATAATGTTAAGTGGCCCGCCTTATCGCGGTATTTTCATCTATCCAATCAAGATACTCTTTTAAACCGTCTTTTATGTCAACGGCTATTATCTCCGGAACCTCATAGCTGTGAAGCTCCTTTAACCTTGTTTTAAGCCTGCCGAACATATCGCCGCGCGTTTTGAATACAACAAGGGCTTCCTCTTCTTTGCACAGCCGGCCCTTCCACATGTAAATTGATTTAACAGCGGGTATTATATTGCAACACGCGGCAAGCCCTTCTTCAACCGCCCTTTCGCCGATTACAGCCGCGGCCTCGGCATCGGGCGCGGTCATAAATACCGCCACGAAACCGCCTTCTGATTTTTTCATAATACAAGCCTCTCTACGGAAACGGTTTCAACTAAAAACCTTAAACCGTATTCGCCGCCTTTCATAAAAGCCCTGCTACGCTTACGCTCTCCCAGCTTGAATCAAAGACCTTCCAACCGTTCTCCTCTTTCTTAAAAAGGAGAGTAAATTTGTAGGCGTCGGCATCTTGGGGGACAATATCCTTAACTGACTTGACGTCTTTGCCGCGCACAAGCACTGCCTTTGCCACTGCAATGGCCCGCGGGGGCTTAAGCTCAACGGACACGGCCGTAACAAACACCTTTACGTTGCCGGGCTTTATCAATTCACCGAAGATAACTCCTTTTACGGCGCGGTAGTCAAGGCCTCTATCGTCATGGTAATCTTTTGACAACTGCTTGATTACGCCGCTTACGTCCTTCTCTCCGGCAGAAGCCGCGGCCTCTGCCACGGCCTGCCTTATAAGCTCTTCATCACCCTGTTTTTTTGAACAAGCAACCGCCATGAGCGCGAACAAAAATAACGCCATGCAAAAAGCCGCGCGGGGTAGCCTTCCAGAGCGCCTATCCAAAGAAAACGCCGGCAATGCCGAAAATCTCCATATCAACGGTCTTTGTTTTGCTTATGGCCTCGTGCAGAGAGACATCTACAATCTTTGCCCCCTGAAGCGCGGCCATTCTGCCGAATTTGCCGTCCCTTATCATCTCAACCGCCTTTATTCCGTAACGCGTGGCAAGTATCCTGTCAAACGCGGTTGGAGAGCCGCCCCTTTGCAAATGCCCGAGCACCACGTGGCGCGTCTCGTGGCCCGTCCGTTTTTCAATCTCCACGGCCAGAAACTCGCCGACCCCGCCGAGCTTCGCGTGCCCGAACGCGTCAAGCGTTTTGTCCTTTGATATGATGCCGCTTACCTCTTTCGGGTACGCGCCCTCAGCCGCGACTATAAGGCTGAAACGCTTGTTGGCGGCAGTCCTTCTATTCACGCAGGCGCAAACTTCGTCAATATCAAAAGGCTTCTCGGGTATCAGTATGCAATCGGCCCCTCCGGCAAGACCGCCGTAAACGGCTATCCAGCCGGCGTGCCTGCCCATGACCTCCACCACCATAACCCTATGGTGCGATTCGGTAGTGGAGTGAAGCCTGTCAAGCGCTTCAGCCACTATGCTCACTGCCGTGTCGAACCCGAACGTAAAGTCCGTGCCGCAAAGGTCGTTGTCTATCGTCTTTGGCACGCCGACCGTCTTTACGCCCATATCAAAAAGCTTAGAGGCCACGCCAAGCGTGTCGTCCCCTCCGATGCAAATAAGAGCGTCAAGCCCGAGCGCGTTTATATTTTTAAAGACCTTATCCGTATCTTCCGATTTTTTAAGCGGGTTTGTCCTCGACGTGCCGAGTATAGTACCGCCGACCGGCAGTATGCCTGATACTACCTCTGCCGTAACCGGCATGGTGGAAAGTTCCAGAAGCCCCTTCCAGCCGTCGCGTATGCCTACGAAGTTATAACCGAGCGTATGCCCCTTTTTCACCACGGCGCGTATTACGGCGTTAAGCCCCGGGCAATCGCCGCCGCCGGTAAGAATGCCTGCTTTCATAACAAACCCTCCTGCGTGTGCTTAATTAGCGCGCTTGTCATTGCCCTCTGACGACTCCAGAGGAAGACGCACCGTGAATACCGTCCCGTTGCCGTATTCGCTCGCGGCAGTTATCGTGCCGTTTAAAGAGCGTACAATTTCACTGCATATGCTAAGCCCAAGCCCGGCGCTTACCGCGCCGGAGGTTCCGTCATCCCTGCCGCGAACTTTGTCAACGCGGAAGAACCTGTCGAATATATACGGCAGGTCGTCCTGTGATATGCCTATGCCCGTGTCTTTAACTTTTATAACGGCAAAGTCAGAATCTTTTTCAGACGACAATTCAATTAGCCCGCCTCTCGGCGTGTATTTAAACGCGTTATCCAGAAGGTTAAAAACAAGTTGTCCGAGCCGGACAGGGTCGCCGTAAACGGTAAGAGGGGCATTTGCTGATAATGCCAATCTTAAACCGCCGTCAATGGCCGACTTTTTGAAGTGCTCGAAACGCTCCGTTATTAC
>SCQA01000059.1 GCA_004298725.1 bacterium | reverse complement strand
TTAATTTTTCCTTGAGTACGCCTTTTTTATGGATAATGTCTTCATTGTAGCCGCTCGTAAACAGGGTTTTTATATTCGGGTTTATAGTAGTGATGCTCTCGTACGCCTCGCTTCCGATTTTATTGGGCATTATAACGTCAAGGATGAGAAGTTTGATGTTATCTTTATCAGCCTTGAATTTATTTATGGCGTCTTCGCCGTCTATCGCCTCAATGACCGAGTAGCCGAATTCTTCAAGTATGGCCCTGATGAATTGCCTGACCTCTGTTTCATCTTCCGCTAAAAGTATCGTTTCCGTGCCGCCTTTCGGGGCCTGAACTTGCTTGGGTTCTAAAACTTCCACGCGAGATTCAAGAACAGGCAGATATATTTTAAACGCAGTCCCCTTGCCTATTTCGCTGTAAACATTGATGTAGCCGTCATGTTGTTTGATTATTCCGTAAACGATTGAAAGCCCCATGCCCGTGCCTTTGCCGATTTCCTTAGTGGTAAAGAACGGCTCGAATATTCTCTCAAGCGTTGCCGCGCTTATGCCTGTTCCCGTGTCCGATACCGTAAGCAGAGCGTACTGTCCGGGCTTTCCGTAGTTATGCTCTTTAACAAACGCGTCGTCTAAATTCACCATGGCGGTGGTTATTGATAAATAGCCGCCGTTCGGCATGGCGTCTCTCGCGTTTGTCGCTAAGTTCATAAGAACCTGCTCCATTTGCCCGGCGTCGGCTTTTATGATAATTTCCTTGGAGTCAAGCGTCGTTTTAAGCTCTACGTCTTCTCCAATGAGTCTTAAAAGGAGTTTTTCAACGGTTATTATTATTGCGTTTAAGTCAACGGGCTTTATATTTATAAGTTGTTTTCTGCTGAACGCGAGAAGGCCTCTGGTAAGCGTGGCGGCCTTTTCCGATATGCTGAAAATATGTTCAAGGTAATTCTCTAGTTTAGGGTCCTGCGCGACGTGCATTTGCAGGAGCGTGGCGTTGCCGATGATTGCCGTAAGAAGGTTGTTAAAGTCATGGGCTATGCCTCCGGTAAGCTGGCCTATGGCTTCCATCTTCTGCATATGCCTCAGCTGGGTTTCCAATCTTTCTTTCTCCCCTTCGGCCTTCTTTCGCTCGCTGATATCGCGTATGATTGCCATGAATGTAACGTTGCCGTCAATATTTATAAGCGACATGGTAATGGATATGGGGAATTCGTCATTGTTTTTTCTGAGAGCTTCATACTCCCGGACGGTGCCGGCGATTACGGAAGTGTGGGTTTGGGTTACGTGCTTTAAATTTTCCCCGTGCAAGCGTCTGTAGCGCTCCGGCATTAGCATTTCTATTTCGCGCCCAAGAACATCCTGCGTCAGCCAGCCGAACATCTTCTCGGCTGTCTTGTTAAATGCCGTAATGCGTCCGTCTTTGTCAGCGGTGATAATGGCGTCATTGGCCATTTGCAGAAGCGTGCTGTAGTGTAGTTCGTTGTCGCGCATCGTGGAACATCCTTTAAAATGGAATTGCGAAAAAAGTCAAAGCGCTCAGGAGCAGACACGGTTTCTGCCTTCTTCTTTCGCGCGGTACAGGGCGTCGTCGGCATTTTTTATAAGCATGTCAATGTTTTCCGTCATTCCATCAATGCAGGAAGCAACACCGAGGCTTAACGTTATTTTACCAAGAGGTTGTGTCTCGGCGCCCGGAAAGCGGATTGACTCGATCTCAGTTCTTAAGCCCTCCGCCAGCGTAACAGCTGACTGCAAGTTGGATTCGGGAAGGATAATCGCAAACTCTTCGCCTCCGTATCTGGCTACAATATCAGACGTTCTAACCCTTTTTTTCAAAGCGCGGGCTACCCCTTTAAGAACTTCGTCGCCGCCTTGATGTCCGTGGGCATCGTTGAATTTTTTGAAAAAATCTATGTCGATCATAATCAGGGAAAGCGCCCTCTTATATCTCTTTGCTCTTTCAAATTCACTACGAAGCGTTTCTATAAAGTACCGGTGATTATAAAGGGATGTCATGCCGTCGGTAATGGCCAGAGTTTTTGTTTCTTCAAATAAACGCGCGTTTTCAAGCGTCATTCCTATCTGGTTAGCCGCGGCGACTAAAAGCTCGAAAGCGGCGTTGTCAAATAGCGCGCCGTCTGTTTTATAAGCGTTCAAGAGGCCGATAACGTTGCCCCTTCCTTTAAACGGCGCGATGATCATGGAGCTGACGTTGTCGTCAACGCCAGTTATCGGTTTGAAAAGATGGTTTTCGGATGGGTTATTGATAATCTCGGCTATGCCGGTCATAGTGACCCTGCTGTAAATATTTTCTTCAAAAAGAATCTTTCTCTTTATTAGCTCATCGGGTATTCCAAGCCCTGCGGCGACGTACATGCCGGTTCTGTCGGCGTCTATAAGCATGATGTTGATTTTGTGAATCTTCAGCGACTGCTCGACCTCTTTTGATATTTCAGTTAAAAGTTTGTCAGTTTCAAAAGTAACCGAAATTGTTTTGCTGATATTATAAAGTGTGTAAAGTTGCAATATGTTCTGGTCAAGCTTGCGGTTGGCAACTGCCAGCTCAGCCGAATATTTTTGCACCTCGTTTATCTTTTCTTTCAATAAATGCGCCATGTCGTTAAACTTCAGCCCGAGGGTTTCAATTTCATCGCCGGTTTTAATTTTTATCTGATGGTCAAGGTTGCCTTGACCGAAAATCTGCACGGCGTCCGTAAGGACTGAAATCGGCCTTGTAACGCCTTTAATCACCATGAGAATAAGAAGGCCCATCACCGTTAAAAAGACGGCGATTAAAAAAATGAAAATCCTCGGCGTCCATGTCGTTATGTTGGCCGCGTTTTTGGCGTGCTCCCGCATTTCAAGCTTTATCAGGCTGTGGAGTTTTTCGGCCTGTTCTTCAAGCGCTTGTCCGTATGAGTCGAATTCCTTCATGGCCTTGCCCAGCTCGCGGTTGCCGACAGGGTTTGACGTAGCCAAAATGACCATGCCGCTTTGCTCAAGGGTTATAATCCCTTTTTCAAGGTCTTTTTCAATTTGAACTTCCTCTGTGCTTCTGTTGCCGTTGCTTCTTATCTTTTCAAACAGAGACGCCGTTTCCGTAACGAGCGCGGCGAAATCCGCCCTTTCCTTTGCGTCGCCGGTTATAATGTAATCGTTAGCCGGCATTAAAAGTTTTTCTATCAGCAACTGGAGATCGGATATAAGCTCCATGCGGTAAGCAAGCTGAACGTCGCCTTTTTGAATGGAAGAGTAAAAACTGAGGCTTACGTAACTGAAGATGGTAAGAAGAAGAAAGAGAACAAGCCCTATTCCCTGCGCGCCTATAATTTTTTTATTGATTCCGAGCTTCATTTTTAAAGGTCTCCAAAAAACAATAATATTTGCCTGACTAAGGCGGTTAAAGGTGCAAGTTAAAAGGCTATTAACATATCAAAGCGCAGGGAAGCGCGCAGTAATGCGTATTTAGGCATTGGCTCCGCAGTGACGAAATGGTGAAGACGGCACAATGGATGAGCTTTGGAGCGGCCTTGTTTTCGGCTCGTTGCGGCGGTTCTGTCTCGGAACTTTTCGCTGTCGTTTCGTTAAGCCGGAATGCGTCGAGTGATGTTTCCCGTTTTCGTTTAATGAAATTTAAAGCAGGTGAGCCAATTAGATTAACTATACCCTGTTTTGTAAATATGGCAAGCCGGCCGGACAGAAGGCGGAGGAGAATGTAAAGCACCTTTTAATTATAGCAAAAAACAACATCAGCAAAAAAGATTGACAGCTTTTTAAAAGCGTGCTAACTTTGATTATCAGGCCGGAAGTCGCCTGCCCGTTTTGCCGGTTCAGTTAGTTTCCGCAACGCAAACCGCTTGGCAGTCTTCATCTACGACAAGCTTTAATACTTTATCAATCGTTCATCGTGCCTGCATCCGCCGCTGAAACTGCTTGACTGCATTTTTAGAGTAGCGCTGACGTAAAGTAACCTTTCACATAGAGATAGTCAAAAAGACAACACTTACCTCGCAAGCTGTAATTCTGAAAGATTTAAGCCCAGAGGAAATAAACCTTAGAAATCTTAATAACGGCCTTTTTGAAAAAGAGTCAAAAAGTTTTTGTACTGGACAATATCCTTTCGGTATCAGTCCTCGCCGCGTGTTTTAACCCACCTCACAGGAGAGTCTATGAACCTCAAAGAATTAAAAGAAAAAAAGATTAACGAGCTTACCGCGCTCGCCAAAAAATACAATATCGAGAGCGCTTCAAGCATGCGAAAGCAAGACTTGATATTCGCTCTTTTGCAGTCTCAAAGCGACCAGAACGGCTTGATATACGGCGAGGGCGTGCTTGAAACGCTCCCTGACGGCTTCGGGTTTTTAAGGGCGCCGGATTACAACTACCTTCCCGGACCGGACGACATATATGTTTCACCTTCTCAGATACGCCGCTTTAACCTCCGTACCGGAGACATCGTATCCGGTCAGATAAGGCCGCCTAAAGAGGGCGAAAGGTACTTCGCTTTGTTAAAGGTTGAAAAGGTCAATTACGAAGACCCTGAAGTAGCCCGTGAAAAGATACTTTTTGACAACCTTACCCCGCTTTACCCGCAGGAAAGATTAACCCTTGAAACCAAAACCAAGCCTGACCTTTCCATGCGTATAATGGACTTTTTCACGCCAATAGGCAAAGGGCAACGCGGGCTTATAGTGTCTCCTCCGAGGGCCGGTAAAACAATGCTCCTTCAAAAGGTGGCCAACGCCATTACAACGAACCACCCGGAAGTTGTCCTTCTGGTTCTGTTGATTGACGAGCGTCCGGAAGAGGTTACGGACATGCAGAGGTCGGTAAACGGCGAGGTTATAAGCTCCACGTTCGACGAGCCGGCCCAGAGGCACGTGCAGGTTTCAGAAATGGTCATTGAAAAGGCCAAGAGGCTTGTCGAGCATCAGAAAGACGTCGTCATTTTGCTTGATTCCATTACAAGGCTCGCGCGCGCATATAACGCCGTTGTTCCGCCAAGCGGCAAGGTGCTTTCCGGCGGCGTTGATTCAAACGCGCTTCATAAGCCCAAAAGGTTCTTCGGCGCGGCAAGAAACATAGAGGAAGGCGGAAGCCTTACGATCATAGCGACCGCGCTTATAGACACCGGTAGCAGGATGGACGAAGTAATCTTTGAAGAATTCAAGGGCACGGGCAACATGGAAATAGTGCTCGACAGAAAGCTCTCGGAAAGAAGGATATTCCCTGCAATTGATCTTAACAAGTCCGGCACAAGGAAAGAAGAGCTTCTTCTTACGAAAGAGGCGCTGAATAGAATTTGGGTGCTTAGAAAAGTCCTTCAGCCGCTTAACCCGGTCGAGGGCATGGAATTTCTGCTCGACAAGATGCAAAGCACGCCTTCAAACAAAGACTTTCTGCAGTCCATGAGCAAGTAAAGGGGTTGCCAAGAAAGTTCTATGTCCGTTCCTCTCCCTTTGGGGAGAGGATTAAGGTGAGGGGGTTTTTATTTACGCTGTATTGTGCGGAGTCAAGTTTGTAATTTGAACCCAAGAGTTAGTTCAACATCGGAGAACAATCGCCGGAGATGCTATTGTCGGAAGTACCAGAAGGGCAAACTGGCAGGCAAACCGGATAGACCGGTTTGATTGCTGAAGAAGGTTCGCGTTCTTTGTAATGACGAGCAGTTAAATTTTTACTGCATTTAACCAGATGTCGCCTTAACGCCGTAAACTTCCTTTCAAAACCCGTCATTGACAGCAGATGTTTTAATATCTTAAAATATCAGCAGTATGAAGCCCTCAAGCCTGATAATAGCAGTTTTAAGCGTAATCTTTGCGATAGCGGCGGGGATAATAGCCCGCGCCGTAAATTCCAACGAGAGTATTAACGCGCTATGGCTTGTTGTTGCGGCGGCTTGTTTTTTTATAATAATTTACAGGCTCTACGGCGCGTTTATTACCGCAAAGGTGCTATGTGTTGACGCCAAAAGGCAGACACCAGCAAGCCGCCTTGCGGACGGCAAGGACTTTCACCCGACGCATACGCTTGTACTTTTTGGCCACCACTTTGCGGCCATTGCCGGAGCCGGCCCGCTTATCGGCCCGGTGCTTGCCGCGCAGTTCGGGTACTTGCCAGGGTTTTTGTGGATACTCGTCGGCGCGGCCTTTGGCGGCGCGGTGCATGACACCGTAATTCTTCTTGCCTCCGTCAGAAGAAACGGTTGCTCGCTTGCACAGATGGCCAAAAACGAGGTCGGTCCGGTTGCCGGCATTACAGCCGCGCTTGCCGTGCTCTTTATAATCATCGTGGCGCTTGCCGGGCTTGGCCTTGCCGTTGTAAACGCCCTTGCCAAAAGCCCGTGGGGCACGTTTACCATATTCGCCACGATTCCGATTGCCCTCTTTATGGGTATTTACCTCTATAAGATAAGGTTAGGCAGGGTAGGCGAAGTAAGCGTCATCGGCGTAGCGTTGCTCCTTGCGGCGGTAATAGCCGGAAGATATGTTCCAGGGTCTTTTCTTGAGCCGCTTTTTTCGCATGGCAAACTTACCCTTGTCGTCGTGATAGCGGCTTACGGCTTTGTGGCTTCTGTCTTGCCTGTGTGGTTACTGCTGTGTCCGCGTGATTATCTTTCCACTTACTTGAAGATAGGCACCGTCCTAATGCTCGCGGTTGGCGTTATATTCATGGCGCCGGAAATTCATATGCCCGCCGTTACCAAGTTCGCATCAGGCGGCGGGCCGATAATACCCGGAAGCATCTTTCCGTTCATGTTCATCACGATAGCCTGCGGGGCCATATCCGGTTTTCATTCGCTTATATCAAGCGGCACCACGCCCAAGATGATAAAGAGCGAGGGCGACATCCGACTTATTGGCTTTGGCGCCATGCTCGCCGAGGGTTTCGTGGCCGTTATCGCCGTTATAGCGGCAACGGTTTTATTGCCCGGCGATTACTTTGCCATAAACACAACCCTTTCCTTTGACGCGCTTACAGCTTTGGGTTTTCCTCCTGTAAATATCGCCGAGCTGTCTTCAACCGTTGGGGTGAACGTGGCGGGCAGGCCTGGCGGGGCTGTCTCTCTTGCCGTGGGCATGGCGTATATATTTTCAGGCCTTCCGGGCATGAAGGGCCTTATGCCGTATTGGTATAATTTCGCGCTTATGTTCGAGGCGTTGTTTATACTGACTACCGTTGACACCGGCACAAGGGTCGCGCGCTTCATATTGCAGGAGCTTGGCGGGTACGCGTATAAGCCTCTAAGGCGCACTGACTGGATGCCCGGCACGATTATAACAAGCGCGCTTGTTGTTTTTTCATGGGCATTTCTTATAAATTCCGGGTCAATATCAACCATATGGCCGATGTTCGGCGTGGCAAACCAACTGCTTGCCGCGCTTGCGCTTTGCGTTGGCACTACGATTATCATAAAATCCGGCAAGGCAAAATACGCGTGGACCACGCTTGCGCCGATGATGTTTATGTTCGTTATGACGCTTACCGCGTCATGGAAGCTCTTCTGGCTTTTTGATTCGAAGTCAGCAGTTGCTTTAAACCCGTCCGATGCTTTTACCTACAGGCTCGACTCCGTTCTTGTGGCCGTCATGGCCGTGCTCGCCGTCGTTGCCATAGCGGATTCGGCTTATAAATGGTTCGGCCTTATTTCCGTAAATCGAAAAACCGTATTTGCCGAGGGCGCGGAGGCGGACGAATAAAGCGCGTTGTCAAGCGGCAGTACAGACGGTTTGGCGTTAGGCGGATATTTTCATGGAAAAAGATTGAAAGATATATTCGGTAATAAAATATACTTCTTTTTAAAGGCTGACCTGCTTTATATATGGATATGCGCCGCAATATAAAAAAATCGGTTCTTCTTATCTTATTTTTTTTATTCCTCCCTTCAATATCTTCAGCGGAAATTGAATTTACGGGATTAAAAGACATATCCAGCTGGAAGATTCAAAATGCGACCGTTAAGCTCGAAGATAACGCCGTAACAATAACCGGGCATGGAGCATTCAAGATAACGTCTCCCGCCGGCCTTCATATACCGTATGCGCCAGCCATAGGGATACGGCTAAGTAGCAGGAAAGACGCCGCTCTTACGCTTTTTATAGCGAGCGAAAATGATAAGGGCTACTCCACAAAAAAAATGGTAAGAGCCGATGACGGCTGGCCCGGAGGCAAGGGCGATTACAGGATATTTTATATAGGCGACGTATTTGAGCGGAACGATTTTATAGACAGGTTTTCGCTTGAATTCGAAGGCGGCAACGAGTTAAGTGAAAAAATAGAATCCATACGCTTTTTTAATCCGTCATTTATGGATTACATGAGCGAGTTTTGGGCAAGGGACTTTATTACCGGACAAACCATTGGTTTTGTGACTACGCCGGTTTTAGGCTCGTACTCTTTTCTTACGGCGCTTTATGGAATTATAATCGCACTCGCGGCAATATGGTTCGTTTCGGCGCGTATTTTTTTTGGCGGAAGTTCAGCTTATTCGATTTTAACAAAAGCGCTTATATCGTCCTTCATGGTTGCGGCTTTGCTCTTAGCGATCAGGTTTGATTATAATTGGCTTGTTATTTGGAAAAGCGACGGCAAGGCTTTTGCAAATAAGAACGCCGCGGATCGCATACGCGTTGTTCATTATAATGAGCTTGACGATTTTTTTGATTTTATCGCTTTTATAAAAACTAAAATACCGGCAAATAAGACTGTGCAACCGTTTGGCGTTAAAGAGGGGCTTCATAC
>SCQA01000058.1 GCA_004298725.1 bacterium | reverse complement strand
CCTGACAGGCACAAGCGTTTCCACTTTTATAAACGAGGGGATAGACTGGTTTGATTTGCCCGGCGGCGTTACGTTCAATACCTACGCGGAGTACAGGCTTAGACGCAGGGCGCTGAATAAATTTTATTTTAACGCCGACGGTCCGGCTGTCGGCGCCGAGTTTAAAAAGTCAATTTTCAAGCTTGGCATGGATTACTTTTGGGAGACGTACAGAGAGCAGAATATAACTATCAACAGTTGGCGTGTATATATGACGTGGTACTATGACTGGGATTTGAAGAAGATAAAATATTGACGGATGAAAGAGCGCAAGCGGCGCCGCTGTTAAGGAAGGTCTGATTAATTTCTTTTTTTCCTCTCCCCTTGAGGGAGAGGGTAGGGTGAGGGGTAAAGGTGAGGAAAAGACAGGTAACGGTTGTCGGAAAAGACATCTCAGAATTGATACACAATACCTTTTGACTGCGGAAAAGAATTAATCAGAGGTTTCTTAAAAAAAGCGTTCAGGAAAACGTCCATGCTTGAGCGCGTTACTTTGAAGACGCTTTGTGCGTCGTAATTCCGTGTTGGGTCTTTTCCCAGTAAAACGGGTTAGTGAAAAGTTGCCACAGCGCCTTGTATGACGCCACTGAATGAAGCATCCAGTAAACAGGGTTCAGATACGCGTACGGTAAAAGCCCGTGATACTTCCTTTTGAAGACTGAAACCATATTCAGGTATATGCCGAGAAAATTCCCGAAGAGCAGGTTGAAGAGAGACATATACAGCAGAATCGGCGGAAAGAACGTGTCCATAATTTTGGTTGACGTAAACAGCCAAACTACGAAGATTGACCAAGTAATCGGGTTTACCAGAAACGTCAACGCTGAGCCTCCGATAAAGAGGTTGAACGCAAGCCATGACTTGAGGCCGACCGAGCGGTAAAGTTGCACGGGATGCCTTGAATAGACAAGCCACGTCTGCATATAGCCTTTTATCCATCTTGACCTTTGCCTGAGCCAGTTGCCAAGCCTCGCGTTAGCCTCCTCAAACGTTGTGGTGTTCACTACGCCGACCTTCCAGCCTTCGGCATACGCCCTGATGCCGAGGTCGGCGTCTTCGGTGGTGTTGAACGGGTCCCATCCGTTAAGATGCCTGAGCTTGGCGACGTCGAAGTGGTTGCTTGTGCCGCCAAGCGGTATGGGAAGTTTCAGCCTGTCAAGCCCTGGCAGTATGTAGTCAAACCAATATGAATATTCCAGCGTGAACATGCGCGTAAGGAAATTTTCGTTCCTGTTGAAGTAATTCAGCGCGGCCTGAAAACAAATATAATTATTTCCGCCTTTTTTAAAAGCGGCAACGGCTTTTTTAAGCTGATCCGCTTCCGGTATGTCCTCGGCGTCGTATATCACGAGGTACTTGCCCCTTGAAAAGAAAAGCCCGTAATTGCACGCTTTTGGTTTTGTTTTCGGCATGCTCGGAGGTATTACCAAAAAACGCCAGTTGCCGGGCGGCTTGTGTTTGCGGGCGGATTCGAGCGTGGCATTGTCGTCCTCTTCAAGCAGGAGGATTATGTCGAGTTTGTTT
>SCQA01000057.1 GCA_004298725.1 bacterium | reverse complement strand
GCCGCCACTATGGCGCCGACATATGATTCGAATATATCGGCTCCGAGACCAGCGACGTCGCCGACGTTGTCGCCGACGTTATCCGCTATAACGCCTGGGTTTCTCGGGTCGTCTTCAGGTATGCCCGCGTCAACTTTGCCTGCGAGGTCCGAACCTACGTCGGCAGTCTTGGTGAATATGCCTCCGCCAACCCTCGCAAAGAGCGCTATGGAAGACGCTCCCATTGCAAAGCCGTTTATCACTGAGGCTGTTTCAGGCTTGCCGTATATCATAAAAAATACGCCTATGCCCAAAACGCCGAGGCTTGCGATGCAAAGCCCCATTACGGAACCGCCCAGAAACGCCATTGACAAAGCCTTTGCCACGAGAGGCTTGTACCTGTTTGCGGCCTCAGCAGTCCTGACGTTGGCCTTTGTCGCTCCCTTCATGCCGAAAAAGCCGGCAAGCATGGAAGAAAACGCGCCGCAGACGTACGCCACGGCCGTCGGAAAGTCTATGAATATGCTTAACAATATTGCAACAACTATTAGAAAAACGACAAGTATCAAGTACTGCCTTTTGAGATACGTCATGGCTCCGTCGTGAATCAAGCCGGCTATCTCGCGCATCTTTTCGTTGCCGTCCGGCTGTTTGGAAATGTAGAGGTAGACGATCAGAGCGAAGACCAACCCTACCACTCCAAGCAACGGCGCAAAATTTGTAATTGCTGACATTACGGTTCACCCCTCGTTATTTTAATGTGCGCTATTTTAGCATAATTTTACAAAAAGGAAAGCAAAAATAAGCTGCCGCGCAAAAAAACAACGCGTAAAAACATGCCTGCGCAGAAGCCAAAACCCGCCGGTAAAACACGGGCGGATTAAGCGCGGCGCTCAGTTAAAGCCGTTCATGGCAACGTCAACGCCGTCGCGCAAAAAAACTTCTACGCCGGAAACTGCGCGGCTTAGCGACTCATCAAGCGCAGGTTTCTCGCTACCTGAAAACGGAGAGAGCACGTAGTCTTTTAATTCGCCTTCTTCCGGCCTGCCGATGCCAAGGCGAAGCCGTGAAAAACCGGCGCTACCAACGCTCTCTATTATTGATCTTACGCCGTTATGCCCGCCGCTGGCGCCGTTTTTCCTGAACCGCATCTTGCCAAGCGGAAGGTCGCAGTCGTCATATACGGCCAATACGGATTCAATGGACGCGTTAAGCTCTCGCATTACGCGGGATACAACCGTGCCGGAAAGGTTCATATATGAAAGCGGCTTTAAAAGAACAACATCCTCGCCGGCTATAATACCTTTAGCGCGGCACAGGTTGCCCTGAACGGAAAACCTCATGCCGTTAAGCGAGGCAAGCCTGTCAACAAGCATAAAGCCGATGTTATGCCTCGTCCGCTCGTAAGCCTTACCGGGATTTCCCAAACCGACTATAAGAAACAATTGCGCTTACCTCGATGGCCTTAAATCAGCAAAAAAACAACCGCAATCGCCGCGCGGACTTATAAGTACAAGGCCGGTAATAAAGCCGCCGCCGGAAAAACAAAAAGGGCGACAGTTAGTCGCCCCAATAATTTTCGGGTGCATCTAAAAATGAGAAATCTTTTCCGAGGTCGAGGCGAAGCGAAATAAAACGCGGAGCATATATGCGAATATGTGAGCATTTCTATTTCGCCCTAACAAAGAGATCGGGGAAAAAGGCAATTTTTAGAGGCACCCTTTTAAAAAACCGGCTAAAAGAGACGAAACACGCAAGGCTACTTCTTCTCCTTGCCTTTTCCCTTCTCTTCTTCTTTGCCTTCCTTGCCTTTATCCTCTTCCTTAACCTCAAAACTCTTGGCAAGCTCGGCCTGAACTTCCTCGCCGGTCTTCGGAGCAACTTCCATTGTGGGGGCCACTACGGAAACAAGCGTCATGCTCAATTCGTCAATTACCCTTACGCCTTCCGGTAGCTTGATATCGCGCACATGCAAAGCCTGCCCGACGCCAAGCGGAGTGACGTCCGCGTCAACGGAAGCCGGTATCTCAGCGGGAAGGCATTCTATTTTAATAGTGCGCGCCTCCTGCTGAATTATGCCGCCAAAAGCAATGCCGGCGGCCTTGCCGATGACATGTACCGGAATTTCAACGACGATCTTTTTATTCATGAGAATTTCGACAAGGTCGACATGCTGTATGGTTCCCTTCAAAGGATGACGCATGATGTCTTTAAACATTGCCGTGTGCGTCTTGTTCTCGCCCTCAACGTTAAGGTCAACGAGGACGTTGCCGCCTGCGGCGGTATGAAGTATCTTTTCAAGTTCTTTGTTGTCAAGAGACAGCGGTAACGAGACCTTCATCTCCTTGCCGTAGAGAACGGCTGGAACGCGGCCAGCCCTGCGAAGCCTTCCTGCCGGGCATTTGCCTGTTTCAGACCTTGATTTAACTGTAAGCCCTATCCTTTCCATCTTCTTCCTCCGATTATTTACTGTTTCGCCGCTACTGTCATGCCGTGCAACTTAAACAAAGAGCGAACTTACGGACTCGCCGCAATGAATCCTCTTTATAGCCTCTCCGAGAAGCGGCCCTACGGAGAGCCTTTTAATCTTATCCGACACCGCGCCTTCCCTTGGCGGTATGGTGTTGGTGGTGACAAGCTCTTTGATGACCGACTTGTTTATTCTTTCTATTGCCGGGCCTGAAAGCACGGCGTGAGTGCAACAAGCGTAAACTTCCTTAGCGCCGTGGTCTTTAATGGCCTGTGCCGCCTGAGTAAGCGTACCGGCGGTGTCAACCATGTCGTCAAGTATTATGGCAACCTTGCCGTCAACCTCGCCTATTATGTGCATGACCTCCGATACGTTGGCCTTTGGCCGCCTCTTGTCGATTATGGCAAGGCTTGCGCCAAGCCTTTTGGCAAAGGCCCTTGTCCTTTCAACGCCGCCGGCGTCCGGCGAAACAAAAACAATATCGTTTGAAAAATTATTTTTTATATAATCCAGCAGAACCGGCGTTGCATAGAGGTGGTCAACGGGTATATTGAAAAAACCCTGTATCTGCCCGGCATGAAGATCAACGCAAACCACCCTTGTAGCGCCGGACACGGTTATTAAATCAGCCACGAGCTTCGCTGAAATTGGCGTTCTCGGGGCGGCCTTTCTGTCTTGACGGGCATAGCCGTAATACGGAATAACCGCCGTAATGGAAGCGGCAGACGCCCTTTTGAGCGCGTCGCACATTATGAGAAGCTCCATCAGGTTGTTGTTGCACGGTATGCTTGTCGACTGCACCACGTAAACGTCAACGCCGCGAACGCTCTCCTGTATATCAACGAAGACCTCGCCGTCGCTGAAGCTCTTTACGTCAGACTTGCCGAGTTCTATGCCTAATTCTTTGCATATTTCCATTGCAAGCGGCTTATTGGAATTGCCAGCGAAAACTTTAACCCTTTCAATCATAACCCTTTTTTCCTGCCTGCCAACTTGAAATTTTCGCTTAAAACCGTAAACACTTTCCGCGGCGCGCCTGCTTAAAAAACCGCAACCGGCACGGCATAACTAAATTAGATGGCTGGGGCGGAAGGATTCGAACCTCCGGATGCGGGGATCAAAACCCCGTGCCTTACCGCTTGGCGACGCCCCAATTGCCCAAGCCCCCGCAAAACTCCGCAAAGATAAAAGGCCTGCGTAAAACCCCAAGCCGTAAATAACCAAAAACAACCGCTAAACAACGCCCTCAACGGAAAAAACAGAATAACCTTTGCCGATAAAACGCTCTGTAAGGCCTCGAGCGGCAATATCCGCCAAAGCCTTGCTTCTAAAGATACCGAATACCGTAGGCCCGCTACCGGACATAAGCGCTTGAACCGCGCCGCTTTCAATAAGCGCGGACTTAACACCCAATAGTTCAGGATGCTTTCGCAGTGTGACCGCTTCAAGGTCGTTTACAAATAACTTTACAAGAGAGTCTATGTCAGCATAGACTTCATCTGAATATGATAGAATATTATCTTCACTAATATTTGTCAAGTCTAAATTGCCGTAAACCCACGCGGTTGAAACCATGAACCCCGGGTTTACAAGTACATAGGCATAAGGCGCAATGATCACTTTTTTTAGCACCTCGCCCCTGCCGTGCGCTAAAGCCGGAACGTCAAGAATAAAAAAAGGCACGTCGGAACCAAGCTCTGCGGCAATATTCATCAGTTCTTTTTCGTTGATATTCGTCTTTAAAAGGCTATCGCACGCTTTAAGCACGGTAGCGGCATTTGAACTGCCTCCGCCAAGACCCGCGCCCACTGGAATATTCTTGTTTATTCGTATGTCAACGCGCCTTTTAAGGCCCGTCCTCTTTAAAAAAAGCTCTGCCGCCCTGAACGCGATGTTAGAGCTATCCGTTGGCAAATCCGGCCTTGAACAGGCAACGGTTATTAAATCGCCTTTGCTAATTTCAACTGCGACTTCGTCGTAAAGGCTGACGGGTTGCATCAGCGAAAAAATGTCGTGATAGTTGTCCTGCCTCTTTCGCAGAACTCTCAAAAACAAGTTTATTTTGGCCGGAGATTTAAATATCGGCATAGAGAGTCAAGCCAAAAAGCGGGGTTAAATGATTGAATGAAACACACGCGGGAAAAAGCCGCAAAAAAGAGGAAAAAAACGATTAACGGTCGTCAAGGGTAAGGTCAACCCTTTTGCCTGAAGTGCCCCTGTCAAAGAGCTTACCGAAAAAAAGCCCCAAAATGGAAAAGTTGGTGGTGGTATCAAAAGGCAATTTCCACCATTTTTCTGTTATCTCCCCTGATATTTTAGGGGCGTTGTCGTTTTCAATATGTTCGCCGTGACCTGACATTATTGCTCCTTACATTAAAAGCGGCTTTACCGCCTGCACAGCCATATCCATAAAAACCGACGGAAAGATGCCTATTAAGACCGTTGCAACGGCTGAAATTACGATAACTACGTTATAAAGAGCGGCGCCGGGCGAGGCTGTAAAAACCGAGGCGTCGTCCGCTTCTTTCATATACATGTAAAAAATAACTTTCGCGTAAAAGAACAGTGATATAACCGTAGATACCACGGCTATGCCGGCAAGCAGATAATACCGCGAGTTCACGGCTGAGGCAAGTATGAAAAATTTGGCCGTAAAACCGCCGGTAGGCGGAATGCCGGCAAGCGACACCATGAATAACGCCATGAAAAAAGCGAGCCACGGTCGCTTTGAAGCAAGCCCTTTATAATCGCAGATATTCGCGCCCTTGCCGTTATTCCTGACAAAAAGCGTTATCACGGAAAACGCGCCTATATTCATAAAAGCGTAAACAAGCAGATAATACAAGACGCCTGAGCTTCCTTTGTCATTTGTGACAAGAAGGCCGATGAGTATTATGCCTGCGTGCGCAATGGAGCTGTAAGCGAGCATTCTGACGATATTCTTCTGCGAAACGCCGACTACGCTTCCATAAAGCATTGTGGCCGCGGAAAACACCCATATTAACATTGCCCAGTGCGGCTGTAAGACTGCTAACGAACCCGCGAAAAATCTTAAAAACACCGCGAACGCCGCGGCCTTTGACCCTACGGACAAAAGCGCGGTAACTGGCGTCGGCGCGCCTTCATACGCGTCCGGCGACCAGAGATGAAACGGAAAGAGCGCGACTTTAAACGCGAAACCCGCGACCGTCAGACACACGCCGAGTATCAAAAACATGTTTTGCGACGAACCGGCACTGGCCGCGCGCGCGATTTCAGCAAAGTTAGTCGAACCGGCATAACCGTATAAAAAGGAGATACCGTAAAGAAGTATGCCGGATGAAAGCGCCCCGAGAACAAAATACTTCAGCGCGCCTTCAACGGATTTGTTGTCGTTGATTTTAAAGGCCACGAGCACATAGAACGAAAGCGCCATAAGCTCAAGGCCGGCGTAGAGGTTGACGAAGTCGTTGGCTGAAGCCATTAACATCATGCCGATAACGGCAAAGAGCGTTATGTAATAATACTCGCCCCTGTCCGCCTTGGCCTTTTTCATGTAATCCATTGAAATAAGCGTAGTGAGAAACGCCGCAACGCAAAATACAATATTAAAGAACGCGGAGAACGAATCCGCCGCCACCATGCCGCTAAACGACACAGGTTCATTGGTGAAGTACGAAACGGGAATGGAAACGAGCAAGCCAAAAGCCGTAACATAGCCCAGTACCGCCTTATCGCGCCCCTTGAGAAGAAGGTCGAGTATCAGCACCAAAAACGCGAAGCCAATAAGAACCAGCTCCGGCGCCACTGCATAGTAATTTATGTTAAGTAGGTTAGTCATATATTATTTACCCGCGCCTTGGTTTTGCGTTGTACCGTAGCGCTGATTTTCCTCAGCAAGCGTTACCGCCGCCAGAGCGCTTTTTTGCGTATTCCTCTCGACGATCTTTACAAGATTATTAAGCGACGCGTCCATTACCTTTAACATGGGCGTGGGGCATACGCCTATCCAGAATATAAGCACTATGAGCGACGCGCACGAGACCTTTTCGCGCAGATTCAAAAGCGGCAGGTGTTCCGCGTGCCCCTTGCATGAATACTCGCCGAGAAAGACGCGCTGGAAAAGCCACAAAAGATAGACCGCCCCGAGCAAAACACCGACGGCAACCGGCACCGCATAATACCACTGCGCCTTGTACGCGCCAAGCAAAACTAAAAGCTCGCCGATAAAGCCGTTGGTCACTGGAAAACCCATCGAGGACAATACCGTTATAACAAAGAAAGCGCCGTAAACCGGCATAGCCTTAAAAAGGCCGGAATAGCTGTCTATCTGGCGATCGTGCGTTCTTTCATACAGCATACCGACAAGAAGGAAGAGAGCGCCGGTTGATATGCCGTGGTTTATCATCTGCACGATGCTTCCTTTAAGCCCTTCAATATTAAGCGCGAATATGCCGAGCATAACGAAACCCATGTGGCTGACGCTTGAATACGCCACAAGTTTTTTCATGTCCTTTTGAGCTATGGTAACAAGCGCGCCATAGATTATGGCGATTATCGCCGCCCATATCATGACCGGCGCAAGCTGTATACTTGCGTTCGGCAATAGCGGCAGACTGAAGCGCACGAACCCGTACGTGCCGAGCTTCAAAAGCACGGCCGCAAGAATAATGGAACCGGCGGTCGGCGCTTCGGTGTGCGCGTCAGGAAGCCACGTGTGAAGCGGAAACATCGGCACCTTCACCGCAAAGCCGAGGAAGAAGGCGACGAATATCCAAACCTGCAACGCCGGAGCAAGCGGATGTTGCATGAGAACCGTCAAATCGAAGGTATAAACGCCGGTAGTTTTGCCGTGATAGAAGTACAGCACAAGGACGCCCACCAACATAAATAGGCTACCGATGAACGTGAAAAGGAAAAACTTGATTGAAGCGTACAGCTTTCTTCCTCCGCCCCATATGCCGATGATAAAGACCATCGGGATAAGCACGGCCTCCCAAAAGACGTAAAAGAGAAAGAAATCGAGCGAGAGAAATACGCCGAGAGAAAACGCCTCGGTAAAAAGAAGAAGCGCCATGAAGCTCTTCATCTTTGTTTTTATATCCGTCCACGACGCGAGCACGCAGATTATAGTCATGAAGGTGGTAAGCAGTACAAGAAGCAGGCTTATGCCGTCCGCGCCGAGGAAGTAGCTCATGCCGAAGCGCGTTATCCATTCATGCCGCTCCACCCACTGAAAGCCGGGCTCGGTCATATTAAAAGTAAACGGAAGATACAGCGAGAGCAAAAACTCAATAACCGAAATGCCGAGCGCGCTCCAGCGAATGGCGTTAAGCGACTCTTTCTTTATAAAAAAGATGACGAATAACGCGCCGGCAACCGGGAAAAAAGTAAGTATTGAAAGTATGGGGAACTGGCCGGTCATCTCTTTTCTCCTCGGCCGCCCGCGTGGCCGTTATGCGGCGCGACAACCGTCATGTGGCTATTAACGCCGGACTCCGCCGCGCTTGCTTCAATAGCGGCCTTGCCCTTTACAACCTCGACAAGATGCGCCGTTGACGCTGCCGCAAGTTTTAAAAACGGCTTCGGGTAGACGCCTATCCACAACACTAAAACAATCATTGGAAGAAGCGTCAGCACTTCTCTTATATTCAAATCCTTTAATTTGGCGTTAGCAGGGTTGGTAATTTTACCGAAGATTACCCTCTGGAACATCCAGAGCATATACGCGGCGCCAAGTATGACTCCGGTCGCCGCAAAGGCCGTAGCAAGCTTGCTTGCCTTGAAAGCGCCCATAAGAATTAAAAGCTCGCCGATAAAACCGTTGGTGCCAGGCAAGCCGATGGACGAAAACGTTATTATCATAAAAAAGACGGAATACACGGGCATAACCTTGGCTATGCCGCCGAAGTCGCCTATAAGGCGGGTATGCCGCCGTTCGTATATCATGCCTATCGCAAGGAAAAGCCCGCCGGTTGATATGCCGTGATTTATCATTTGAAGAACGCCGCCGTCAACGCCTTGCTGGTTCATGGCAAAGATGCCCAGCATAACGGCGCCGAGATGGCTGACGCTTGAATACGCGACAAGCTTTTTAATGTCGTCCTGCGCCATGGCAAGAAAAGAACCGTAAACTATACCTATGACCGACAGCGTAAGAATAAACGGCGTAAACGCCGCGCTTGCCTCAGGCAACAGCGGCAAATTAAACCTCAGAAAACCGTAAGTACCCATTTTAAGGAGGATACCGGCAAGAATGACGCTACCAGCCGTAGGCGCTTCAACGTGCGCGTCCGGCAACCATGTGTGGAACGGAAATACCGGCACCTTGATGGCAAAGCCCAAAAAGAACGCTAAAAAAACCC
>SCQA01000056.1 GCA_004298725.1 bacterium | reverse complement strand
GAAGTGGAAGGACGAGTCCGGCGGCACTATTCTAAAGCAGTTGAAAAAGCTTGGCGCGTCGTGCGACTGGACAAGGCTTCGCTTTACAATGGATGACGGCCTTTCAAAAGCCGTAAGAGAGGTTTTTACAAGGCTTTACAAAGAAGGGCTTATATACAGGGGCGACTACATAATAAATTGGTGCCCGCGTTGCCACACTGCGCTTTCAGACCTTGAGGTGCAGTTTATCGAGACGGATTCAAGCTTATGGTACCTTAAATATCCGCTTAAAGACAATCCGTCTATTACGCTTACAGTCGCCACAACGCGGCCTGAAACCATGCTTGGCGATACGGCCGTTGCAATAAACCCCGAAGACCCGCGCTATAAAGGCTTTATAGGCAAGTTTATTAAGCTTCCTCTTACCGGGCGCGAAATACCGGTGGTGGCCGATGAAAGCGTAAGCATGGAGTTCGGCACCGGCGCGGTGAAGATAACCCCGGCGCACGATTTCAACGATTTCGAGCTTTCAAAGAGGCACAACCTGAGCGCGCTTAAAGTTATGGATATTGACGCCAATATGAATGAAAACGCAGGGGTGTTTAAAGGTCTTGACCGTTTCAGCGCGAGAAAAAAGGTTGTAAGCGACCTTGAAAACGCGGGGCTTTTGGAAAAGGCCGATAAATACAAGGTAATGTTAGGCTCGTGCTACAGGTGTCAAACGGTTGTCGAGCCGACCCTTTCAAAGCAATGGTTTATTAAGGTTGCCCCTCTTGCCGAGCCGGCCATAAAGGCGGTGGAAGACGGCATTATAAGGTTTGTGCCAAAAGGGTGGGAGAATACATATTTCGATTGGATGAAAAATATACGCGACTGGTGCATCTCCCGACAGATTTGGTGGGGCCACAGGATACCGGCGTGGCATTGCAAGGACTGCGGTCATATAACCGTTGATATCGTTGACCCTGACTCATGCAGTAAATGCAACGGCAAAAATATAGAGCAGGATACGGATGTGCTTGACACGTGGTTTTCATCGGCTTTGTGGCCTTTTTCAACGCTCGGCTGGCCGGAAAAGACAGATGACTTAGAGAGGTTTTACCCCACAAGCGTCCTTTCCACGAGCTTTGACATAATATTTTTCTGGGTGGCGAGGATGATAATGATGGGGCTTAAGTTCATGGACGGGCAACCTCCGTTTAAAGACGTTTATATCCACGCCCTCATACGCGACGCCGAAGGCCAGAAGATGAGCAAGTCAAAGGGCAACGTCATAGACCCGCTTATTATGATGGACGCGTACGGCACGGACGCTTTCAGGTTTACTCTTGCCGCGCTTGCGGCTCAGGGCAGGGACATTAAGCTTGCTGAAGAAAGAGTTGAGGGATACAGAAATTTCTGCAATAAGCTCTGGAACCTTGCGCGTTTTATTCTTATGAACGTTGAAGAGGGCGTTGCCGGTGGCGTGGAGCTTGACGTTCAGTCACACGGCGGCCAGTCAAGGTTAAGCACAGCGGACAAATGGATACTTACAAGACTTGCCGTTTGCGATAAAGAGGTGTCGGACTCTCTTGACAAATATCAGTTTGACGACGCCGCGCGCGCGCTTTACAGGTTCGTGTGGCATGAGGCGTGCGATTGGTACGTGGAGCTTATAAAGCCCGACTTAAAGGGCGATAACGGCGCGCTCAGAAAGGCTACCGCGACCACGGTGCTTATGAATATAATGAAAGACGCTCTTCGCCTTATTCATCCGTTCATGCCTTTTATTACCGAGGAAATATATTCAAAACTTCCTGGCGACGGGCTTAGCATACTTGAAGGCCGGTACCCTGAAAACCCTGTTTCATATCCGCAAGACGCCGCAAGCATGGAATTGGTAATGGAAGTTATAAGGGCTATAAGAAATATTAGGGTTGAGATGAACGTGGCGCAGGGCGCAAAAATAGAAGTTATATGCTTTGCAGGCACTGCTTATGCGAGGGAGCGACTTTTGGCCGGAAGCGAATATGTAAGCAGGCTTGCCAAGGCGGCAAACTTTAGCGTGGCAACAGGCAACGAGAGGCCGGCTGATTCGGCGTCGTCTGTGGTTGCGGTTGAAGGCGGCGTAATCGAGGTTTTTGTGCCGCTTAAAGGACTTATTGACCTTGACAGCGAGGTAAAGAAGATTGGAAAAGAGCTTGACGCGGCAGTTGCTGAGCATACTGCGGTTGAAAAGAAACTTTCAAATGAAAGTTTTACTGCCAAGGCCCCGAAAGAGGTCGTAGCAAAGGAAGAGGCAAGGCTTAAAACGCTTCTTGAAAAAAAGGCGAAGTTGGAAAGCGCGCTTGAACGTTTAAAGGGGCTTAGTGCATGAAAACAAAGGGCAATAAAACAAAAATTCCATGTTTTATGCCCGGGGCCATAAGGGGCGCCGCCACCGGGCTTGACAAGTATGCTGATATTATCGTTAAAGCCGCGCTTGCCGAGGATGTCGGCACCGGAGACATAACCACCGCCGCAGTAGTCAGCCCTGATGCGGTTGGCAAGGCGGAGTTGATAGCCAAGGAGAATATGGTAGTTGCCGGCCTCTTTGTGGCTGAGAAGGTCTTTGAGAGGCTCGATAAAAGCGTTGTCTTCAAGGCGGGTTGCAATGACGGCGAGGCAATTAAAAAAGGCAGTGTAATAGCTACGGTTTCAGGCTCGCTTTCGGCCATGTTAAGCGCGGAGCGCGTGGCGCTTAATTTTCTTCAGCGGCTCTCCGGCATAGCGACGCTTACAAACGCGTTCGTTAAAGAGACATGGTCGGCAAGAGCGCGCATCCTCGACACCAGAAAGACCACTCCGTGCCTTAGGATATTAGAAAGATACGCCGTGCGCGCAGGCGGCGGGTGTAATCACAGGTTCGGCCTTTTTGATTGCATACTGATAAAAGACAACCATATAAAGGCCGCCGGAGGCATTGGGCAGGCGGTTTCGATGGTGAATAAAAAGTACGGCGAGTCCGCGGCCATAGAGGTGGAAGTTACCGCTATGGAAGAAGTGCGGCAGGCCATAGAGGCAGGGGCCGACATTATAATGCTTGATAACATGGCGCCGTCTCAAATGAAAAAAGCCGTTAAGCTTATAGGCGGCTTGGCGCTTACAGAAGCTTCCGGCGGCATAACCCTGAAAAACGCGGGCATTGCGGCGGCAAGCGGCGTTGATTTCATATCAATAGGCGGCCTTACGCACTCCGCGCGCGCGGTAGACATAAGCATGGAAGTGGTATCTTATGCCGGAAAAAGAAAGCGCGGAACTTAGCATAATACGCCTTCTTAAAGACGCGGGCGGAGAGAGCGTTTCCGGGGGTGATTTAAGCCGTCTGCTCGGCATTTCAAGAACCGCCGTATGGAAGCACGTAAAGGCTTTGAGAAAAGCCGGTTACGTTGTTACCGCCTGTCCGTCAAAAGGCTACAGCCTTAGCTTCGAAGCAAAATCCTCTCCCATGCCTTTTAATGCCATTGAAATTAATTCCGGCCTTGAAACGGCCTTTGTAGGTAAAAAGATATTCTTCTATCCGGAGCTTGATTCAACCAACGCGAAGGCCGCGCGGCTCGCAAGGGACGGCGCTGACGAAGGCACGGTTGTTATTGCGGATTTTCAAAGCGCCGGAAAGGGGCGCATCGGAAGAAAGTGGGAATCGCCAGCAGGGGTAAACCTT
Organism: bacterium; assembly: GCA_004298725.1. Taxonomy (GTDB): domain Bacteria; phylum Desulfobacterota; class GWC2-55-46; order GWC2-55-46; family GWC2-55-46; genus SCQA01. Next base: position 8,500 of record SCQA01000056.1, on the reverse strand, counting down.
TATACGTCAATAATACTCAGGCCCGGTATAGCGCCTTTCGACGCGCAAAAACTGACTATTGTAATGGCCGTGGCAGTGGCGGAGGCGATAGAAAAGTATTGTAAAAAGAGGCCGGTTGTAAAATGGCCCAATGACATACTTATCGCCTCGAAGAAGGTTGCGGGCATTTTGATGGAAATGGACGCGGAGGCCGACCACGTAAACTTTATTGTGGCCGGCATAGGCGTAAACATCAACATGAACCTTTCCGAAATGCCGCCGGATATAAGGCGCATTGCCACGTCGCTTAGCGAAGCTTTCGGTCAGGAGATTTCAAGAATTGAATTTACACGAACGCTTTATTCATGCGTTGAGAAATGGTATAAGAAGTTTAGTGAAAATGGTTTTCCGTTTGTGCTTACGGCGTGGAGGTCGTTTTTCGCCTCTGAAGGCAAGAGGGTAATTGTTAAAGGATTTAACCGCACGGTTGAAGGCATATGCGCGGGCGTTGACGCTACAGGCGCGCTTCTATTGAGGGTTGATTCCGGCAAGGTTGAAAGGATAATCTCTGGAGACGTTGACCATGCCGGCGGCGTTTGATTGCCTTGCCATGCGCTTATAGTTTGCGGAAAAACTCGAATTTCGCGCAGGTTGCTGTCTGGGTAGTTCGCCTTTGGCGAACTACCCAGAGAGCAACCTGCTAACAGGCAAAAGATGCTTCTTGCGGTTGATATAGGCAATTCAAATATCGTAATCGGGCTTTTTGAGGGCGGGGGCCTTAAAAGATATTGGAGGCTTGCCACTGAAAGGCAAAAGCCGGCAGTCGAGTATGGTATAATTTTAAAAAGCCTTTTCGACGGAGCAGGCCTCTCGCACGGCATAATCGGTTCTGCTATAATATCTTCGGTTGTGCCGCCCCTTGATGAAATATTTAAAGACGCTGTTTCCTCTCTTACCGGCGTTAAAGCGCTTGTGGCGTGCGTTGACATCGGCGTGGATATGCCGGTGCTTACTGACAACCCCGCCGAGGTAGGCTCTGACAGGCTTATCAACGCTTATGCGGCGTATCAAGCGCGCTCGTCGCCGCTTATAGTGGTTGATTTCGGCACTGCCACTACGTTTGATTATATTACCAAGGACGGAGAGTTCGCCGGAGGGGTTATAGCGCCGGGCCTTGCCATTTCCGCGGAGGCTCTCTTTGAAAAGGCCGCCAAACTTCCGCGCGCGGGGCTTGAAAAGCCGGCCCGGGTTATTGGAAAAAATACTATTCAAAGCATGCAGTCCGGATTTTATTACGGGTACGCGTCCCTTGCGGATGGTATAATAGGCAGGATGATACGCGAAGCAGGGTGCGAGCCTTTTGTCATGGCTACGGGAGGCCTTTCAAAGTTAATCGGCCCGGAGGTAAAAAGAATTGACGCGATTGATGAATTTCTTACGCTAAAAGGTTTAAGATTAATATACGAAGGAACGGACGATGACAACTGAAAATTCAGAGAAGAATTACCGTGACGGAAAGCGTTTTTTGAAGGAAGATAATACGGATAAAGCGCTTCGCGCCTTTGAAAAGGCGTATAAGGAGGATAAGGAAAATGCCGCCTATATGTCGTATTACGGCATGTGCGCGGCGCTTCGGGGCGGCGAAATGGGCATGGGCCTTGAGTTATGCACCAAAGCCATAAAAAGGGAGTTTCATAAGGTTGAGTTCTACATAAACCTCGGCAAGGTTTACATGGCCGTAGGCAATAAAAAGGGCGCGCTTAAGGTATTCAAGACCGGACTCAGGTTCGACCCGAATAACTCAGAGATAAATAATTACCTTGTTGAACTTGGCTTCAGAAGAAAGCCGGTAATACCCATGCTTGATAGGGTAAACCCCATTAACAAGTTTCTTGGCATTCTTCTAAGGCGCACCATACCCGGCTTGATAAAGAAAAAGGTTTGATTATGGTTGGTAAGCCATGAAGGTAAGCCGCGCGGTCTTTGAAGTAGCGGCGCCTGCCGTTACAGAGGAAACGCGGCTGGCGTCGGCAAGAGGCGAGCACCCGGCTTTTAAGGCGCTTTCGCATGAAGATAGGCTGACGGCGCTTTTTGTGCTAAGCCGCGATAAAAACCCTGAGGTGGCAGGGGCGGCTTTAAAGAGCATGGGTGAAATACCCGTCCATGAGATACTTAGTGCGCTTGAAAAGCCCGCTGACCCGCTTATCCTTGAAAAGATAGCGGAACTTTATAAAGACAATGAAGCCATCGTAACGATGACGGCTTTAAACCCGGGCGTGTCGGACCATACGCTTATTTTGCTTGCCGGTAGCGGCCCGGAGGAAATAATAGGATTTTTATCCGATGAGAGGCGTAGGCTCTTAAAAAATCCGGCTATTTTTGGAGCGATGAAAGAGAATCCGCTTTTGCCGAGGCATTTATTAGCCGAGCTTGAGGAGTACATGGCCTCCGGCGGCAAAGCGGCCGGTTCCGCCTTTGCCGGGCTTAAACAGGAAGAGTTTGAAGAAGTAAAAAAACTGCTTGACGCAAGCGCGCCCCCTGAAGAGTGTGCGCCTGAGACGGCTAAAAAGCCGGACGCGCCAATCGTTAAGGCAAGCGACGAGCTTGACGAAGATGCAAAAAAGGCTGTAAAGTCCGCAGGCGACCAGATAAACATATACAAGATGGCCGGTTCCATGACATTCGGCCAGAAGATAAAGCTCGCGCTTATCGGCAATAAGTCCGCAAGGGAGTTTTTCGCGAAAGACACTAATAAGCTCATTTCATCAGCCGTGCTTAAAAACCCGAGGATAACCGAAGATGAAGTCTTTAAAATAGCAAGCTCTAAAGGCTCAAGCGATGAAAACCTGCGGCAGATCGCGCGGCGCAAGGAATGGCTTAAAAATTACAATATTAAGTTGTCTCTTGCCACAAACCCGAAAACTCCGGCCGCGATATCAATAAGGCTTCTTGACAGCATTGCTGAAAAAGACCTTCAGACTATATCAAAGAGCAAAAACGTACCCGCGGTGCTTGCCTCGTCCGCCAAGAGAAAAATAGAGGCAAAGGCGCAGAAGCACTGATGATAATCGGCGTGCATACGTCGGTAGCGCTCGGCTTGCATATGGCAGTGGAAAGGGCGCGAGATTTGAAGTGCAACGCCATGCAGTTCTTCTGGAGAAACCCGAGAAGTTGGGCGAGGGTGCCTCTTTCAAAAGAAGAAGTCAGCCTTTTTAAGGGCGCAAGAAAGGCCTCGGCTTTGGAAATAGCCGTTATTCACACGCCGTATCTTATAAACCTCTCCTCGCCGGACGACGCGCTTTTTGAAAAGTCCGTGGAGCTTTTCAAAAAGGAATTTGAAGCGGCTGTCTTGCTCGGCGTTGATTTTCTGGTAACGCACCTTGGAAGCCACCATGGCAAGGGCGCGGACAGCGCGCTGGAGCGCATTGAATGCGCCATGCGCCGGGTTTTGGAACTTAGCGTGGCGCGCGGCAAAAATTACCCGGTAGTGCTTTTTGAAAATAGCGCCGGAGGAGGCAATACATTCGGCTCAAATATTGACGAAATAGGGCGGGCGCTTGACGCGGCGGACCGTGCCGGGCTTTCAGCGGGCTTTTGTTTTGATACCTGCCACGGTTTTGCCGCCGGCTACCCATTGGAGAGCCGGGCGGACGTTAAAGCCCTTGCAACGCTGATTGATAACAAGGTGGGGCTTAAAAGGCTGAGGCTTATTCATCTTAACGATTCAAAGGGCGCGCTTGACAGCAGGGTGGACCGACACGAACATATAGGCAAGGGCAAAATCGGGCTTAAGGGTTTCAGGGCTTTTTTGGGCATGAAAGAGTTCAAACGTCTGCCGATAATTCTTGAGACGCCAAAAGAAACTGAAATGGACGACCCGAAAAACATTAAAATAGTAAAGCGCATAGTGGAAGAGCAACCAAACGGTTAGGAGGGGCTTTGCAAATGTATGATCTGGTAATAATAGGGGGCGGGCCTGCCGGGCTGACCGCTGGCATCTACGCGCAGAGGTTCAGGCTGAAGACAATATTGGTTGAACGGGAACTTGTCGGCGGGCAGATAGCAGTAAGCGACCTTATAGAAAATTATCCGGGTTTTCCGTCAATAAGCGGACCTGGCCTTATGGAGAAGTTTGAAGAGCACGCAAAAAAATTCGGGCTTGAGATTAAATACCTTGACGTTATGAACGTAATCCTTGACGGCAACGTCAAGGTGCTGAATACTTCCGAGGGGGAAGTTCGCGCCAAAGCCGTGATAGTCGCCACCGGCGCCAAGCCGAAAAGGCTCGGCGTTGCGGGTGAAAAGGAGTATACCGGCAAAGGCGTTTCGTATTGCGGCACGTGCGACGGCCCGTTTTTCAAGGGGCTTAACGTAATGGTCGTGGGCGGTGGAGACACCGCGGTTAAAGAAGCCATATACCTGTCAAAGCTTGCCGGAAAGGTTTACGTGGCGCACAGAAGAGACCAGTTCAGGGCAGAGAAGGTACTGCTTGAAAGGCTGGATAGCGCCGAAAATATAGTGCTTTTAAAGAGCCACGTTCTTAAAGAAGTAAAAGGCGATACGATAGTCAAAAAGGCCGTGGTGCAGGACTTAAAAACAGGCCAGTTAAAAGACATTGACGCCGAAGGGGTGTTTATATTCGTGGGCATAAACCCGACCACTGATTTTATAGACGCCCAAAAGGACGCGGGCGGTTTTATAAAGACCAACCAGAAGATGGAAACCAACCTGCCTGGCGTATTCGCGGCGGGCGATTGCCGGACAACCCCGCTTTTACAGGTAGCCACGGCAGTGGGCGACGGCGCCATTGCCGCGTACATGGCCGAGGCTTACGTGGAAGCGTTTAAGTTTTAGCATGTAAAGTAGTGCGAGGCGGTCGCCTCGCACTACGAAATTCGCAACGAGCCGTCATCTTTTGGGATAACTGCGTTAGGGAAAATATCGCGGCGTCGCGATAAGATATTAAAAAGTAATTCAACCTTGCTTTAAAGGGGTATTTTGTGCCGGTAATGGCGTATATTTTCATGGCAGTCATAGGCGCTGGCGTAGCCGGAGCCGTAGTGTGGCTTTGGGCAAAAGCGCACTACGGGGCCGAGGTTTTAAAAAGGTCAGCCGAAGGCGGCTTGCGCGCCGCAAGCGCCGAGGCTTTAGTGTCGGAATTTAAAGAGCAGGCGTTAAAAAAAGACGCTGAGGCTAATCGTTTAAGGGCCGAGCTTGACTTGGAAAAGAAGGGGCGCGTCCAAGCCGAGACAAAGCTTAACGAGGCTGAGAAGAATTTTGAAGAGCAGAAGTCGCTTATAGAGGCGATGAGGGCCGAGATGACCGACACCTTTAACGCGCTATCTTCAGCGGCGTTAAAGAGTAGTAGCGCAGACTTTTTACAGCTTGCCTCCGAGCGGCTTAACGCTATAATGGCAGAAACAAAAGGCAAGCTTGGGCTTGGAGAGCACAAAAGTTCAATGGATTCGATGATAAAGCCGCTGGAAGATACGCTAAAGCGGTACGAGGAGCATATAAAAGAGATTGAAAAGAGCAGGCATCAGGCCTACGGAAGTTTGACGGAGCAGATAAAGGCTGTGGCATTGTCAAACGAAAATCTGCAAAAAGAAACCGGCAACCTCGTGGCCGCCTTAAGAAAGCCTCAAGTAAGGGGCCGGTGGGGAGAGATGCAGTTAAGAAGGGTGGCGGAGCTTTCAGGCATGTCCGCTCATTGTGATTTTACCGAGCAGGTTTCTGTTGAGTCGGACGCCGGGCGGCAGAGACCGGACATGATAGTGCATCTGCCCGGCAACGTGGAAATTATAGTTGATTCAAAGGTGTCGCTTGAGGCGTATCTTGACGCGGCCTCGGCGCAGACCGAAGACGAAAAAAAGAGAAAGACAGAGGCGCACGCCCGGCAGGTGCGCTCGCATATGAGCAAGTTGTCGTCAAAGGAGTATCAAACACAGTTTAAGCGCACGCCGGAGATGGTCATTCTTTTCATGCCCGGCGAGCCGTTTCTGTCTGCGGCTCTTGAGGCGGACACGGCCCTTTTGGAAGACGGCATGAAGAAAAAAGTTCTTTTTGCCACTCCTGCCACGCTCATAGCGTTAATGCACGCCATAGCATTCGGCTGGAGGCAGGTTACTGCGGCGGAGAATGCGGAAAAGATAAGCCAGCTCGGCAGAGAGCTTTACGAGAGGTTTGTTATTTTTTTAGGGCATTTTGATAAGCTCGGCAAGGACATAAAGGGCGTCAATGAGAGCTACAACAAGCTGGTAGGCTCGGCTGAGTCAAGGGTTCTGCCTCAAGTGCGAAAGTTCAAGGAGCTTGGCGCTACAGGCTCCGCCGAGATACCGGCGCTTGAACAAGTGGAAGTTATACCGAGGGCGCTGGAGATAAATGAAAAAGTCTGATGTATGTGTTAATATACGCGTAGCAGACGGAGGTGAATGGTGGATAGCGTAATTCTCTGGATAATAATCGTGGCGGCGCTTCTTGGGCTTGTGCCGGCGCTTATCGCCCGCACAAAAGGCGGCAATTTTATAAAGTGGTGGATTTACGGCGCGGTGATTTTTCCAATAGCCTTGCCGCATTCGCTTGGGCTGAATTTCAAGAACTTCGGCCTTTCAAAGGCGTGCGGGTATTGCAGAATACAGGTACCTTTAAAAGCGGCGCATTGCCCCAAGTGCGGGTACGAGTTCCCTGATCTGAGGCCGTAAGGGGTTGGGGTTGGTGCTGTTTTTCGGGTTTGTTGTCGCTCCCACGCTTCTGCAAGGCGTCGTACTTTGTGGCGTTCCAGCGTCCATGCCCATGCCTATTCAGTTTTATAACATCTGAGTATTTTGTAAATGTAAAGGGCATGATATTTATGTAGGAACGAACTCCTGGATTCATACTCTTCCGCCCCTCTTTGAGAGAAGAGGTGCTTGCAAACTTGAACACGCACAGAATTTAACTCTTAATAAAAAAACCGCAGTCATTGAAAATGACTGCGGTTTTTGTCTTTTGTACGGCAAAATCCCGCCGGTTAAACCTCAATTTCCATTCCGTCATAAGCGAATTCAACCCCTTTGGGCAGTTTCGCGCTGTCTTCTTCAAAATCAATATTGTGGCTTAAGTGCGTAAATATTGTGCGCTTGGGTTTCAGAGAGCCAGATACCTCAAGGGCTTGAGTTACGTTCATGTGCGTCGGGTGCGTCTTATGCCTTAACGCGCCGATAATCAGCACGTCAAGCCCCTTTAGTTTTTCCACCGATTCAGGCGGTATGCCGCTACAGTCGGTCAAGTAGGCCGCAGTTCCAATGCGGTAGCCGAATATGCGCGCGCGCCCGTGATAAATTTCTATGGGCGTAATGCGCGTGCCAAAGACGCTGAATTTGCTGTCAACTATGTTTGTTAAAAGGTGCGGCCTCCAGCTCTCCGCCTTGTTTTGGTCGAATATATAGTCGAACATCACCATCATGCGCCTGATTGTGTAATCGCTTCCATAACATGGAATAGGGCCGCCTTGAGCCATGTTAAAGGCCCTAAGCTCGTCAACGCCGTGTATATGGTCCGCGTGAGGGTGCGTAAAAAGCACCGCGTCAACGCGGTTGATTTTGTTGGCAAGGCACTGGGCGCGCAAATCGGTTGCGGTGTCTATAAGGATGTTTTTTGAGTCCGGTTCATCTGTGCGTATAAGGAGGGACGACCGGGTGCGGCTGTTCTTGGGATTCTTAGAGGAGCATACCTTGCAACCGCATGCTATCACCGGCACGCCGGTGGATGTGCCTGAGCCGAGTATGAGAAGCTTCATGGTCAGTAAGCAATGCGTTTAAGAGCGAAAACGCCGTCAAACGCGGTTACTCCCCTTTTACTTGGCAAGCTCGCCCACGACTTCAATTTCAGCCATGACTTCGTCGTCATGCGGAGCGTCAGCCATGAACTGCGTAAGATCGCATCCTGCATAATGTTCGAAATGCATTCCGTCAATAAAGAGCGGGCTGTTTGTCACGTCGTAAACCTTGCCCTTGTACGCGACATATACCGGAGCGCCCGGTGTTCCACCGTCGAATTTCTTAAGTTCTTCTTCGCTGAATGTCTTCATATTTATACAATATAAAACGGCGTCGGCATGAAAGTCAATACAAATGCCGTAAACGACAGCGCGGCCGTTAGTTTTCTCCTTTTGTCTATTGGTGCGCGGGGGTCGGTTATCGGCGGATGGTACATGGCCACGAGTGCTATGAGCGCGGCCCATAAAATCCAGCCTGGCCACGCGAATATGCCGAGAAGTATAAGCACGCCTACCATAATAAAGGAAAACATCCTGTGCTTGGCCCCTATGACGGCGTAAACTATGTGCCCGCCGTCAAGCTGGCCTATGGGCAAAAGGTTCATGGCTGTAACGAAAAAACCAATCCATCCGGCAAACGCAACGGGATGAAGCATCAGCTCGAAGCCTTCTTTTACCGGTCCTATGGTTATAAAAGACAGAAATTGAAAGATGAGCGAGGTGCCAAGCCCAAGAGAGTTGCCGAGCTTAGGCGCGGGTATTACT
>SCQA01000007.1 GCA_004298725.1 bacterium | reverse complement strand
TCTTCAAGCTCTCCGGTGCAGTCGGCTATCTTTACATTAAGGTAAGTCTTGCCGGACTTTCCAATGGCGGTGTCTTTCTTCGTTACAAGAAAACAATCGTTTATCTGGTCTTTTTCCTTGATGTCTTTTATAAATGCCTTTTTCACTTGCGCGCCCCCTCCAACTTTCGCCCTTCCCTTTCCAGAAACCATTTTACGTAGCGGGCTACGCCCTCTTCTATGCGAACCTCCGGCTCAAAACCCAACAGCCGCGTCGCCTTTGATACGTCGGCGTAGGTAATAGGCACGTCACCGGGCACCGGAGGCAGATATTTTACACGCGCCTTCTTGCCAAGGTTTTCTTCTATTACCGAAATTAACCGCGAAACACTAACAACCTTTGAGCCACCGAGGTTTATTATTTCATATTTAAACGGATTATAAAGCGCAGAAACAACGCCTTTTACAATATCGCCTATATAAGTAAAATCCCTCTCGGCCGTGCCGTCGCCGTAAACCTGTATCTCGCGGCCTTCGCGTATAAGGTTCGTGAATTTCGCAACAGCCATATCCGGCCTGCCCTTTTCACCGTAAACCGTAAAAAAACGGAGGCACGTAACAGGCAGGTTGTACAGGTGGGAATAGGTATAACACATAAGCTCTCCCGCCCTTTTGGTGGACGCGTAAGGGGATATTGGGCAGGTGATAGGGTCTTCCTCTGAAAAAGGCACCTTGCTGTTTATGCCGTAAACCGATGAAGACGACGCAAAAACGAAGTTTTCAAGCTTCAAATTTTTGACTGCTTCAAGGATGTTAAGCGTGCCCACGCAATTGACCTCCTCATAAAGAAGCGGGTCGTCTATTGACGGCCTTACCCCGGCCCTTGCGGCAAGGTGAATTACGGCCTGCGGAGCGTGCTTTTTAAATACATCAAACACCCTCTCTTTATTCCGCGTGTCAAGCTCGCAGAGAATAAAATTAGGGTTGGACTCAAAGGGTTTTATATTCTCCCTTTTTACGGCGGGGTCGTAGAAGTTGTTGAAGTCGTCTATTACGATAACTTTTTCCCCGCGCCCAAGAAGCACGGAAGCAACGCTTGAGCCGATAAATCCGGCGCCGCCGGTAAGTATAATGTCCATCGGCTTAAACTATCACAGAAGATTTTAACGGTCAAGAGGAAGGCACGCTTGGGTATGCAGTGCGTAAGCTTGAAAGAAATACATTTCGAGAAACAACTCCGGGTCATAAAATCTCTTGTCTAATAGAACATCAGGTGTTATAGTGTTACATAATGATTAAATCCTTTGCCGACAAAGAAACAGCCAATCTGTATTTTACGGGCAAAAGCAGAAAATTCTCCTTTGATATTTGCAAAACAGGCATCAGAAAATTAGATTACTTAAATGGCGCGGCTGAACTTAAAGATTTGAAAATACCGCCGGGCAACAGATTAGAGCAATTAAAAGGAAAGTACGCGGGTAAATACAGCATAAGAATAAACAATAAATACAGAATTGTATTCAAGTTCATCGATTCCCATGCTTATGACGTGCAAATAACCGACTACCACTGAACAGGAGCCAAACATGTACAGCCTAAAAAGAAAACCGACTCATCCCGGGGAAATATTAAAGAAGGACTTTCTGGAACCTCTGGAACTAACTCAAACCGCTCTGGCAAAAGAGCTTAACACAACCTTCAGGACTATAAATGAGCTGATGAATGAAAAGAGGAATATAAGCCCTGAGATGGCGATAAAACTGTCGAGATACTTCGGAACTACCGTTGAGCTATGGCTTAACCTGCAAAATCAGTATGACATCCATAAAATAAACGCTAAAAAATCTAAAACGCTCGAACGCATAAAGCCTTATTGCAAAACGCACGGGAAAGCGGCTTGAGGGGCGTGGTTGCATCCTACTGTTTATTTTGAGACCGCTCCTGTCTATTGGCTATATTTGGCCGAACGCTTATACAGGTATTAAGTATGAACAATGAAAATAAAATCAAGAAAGAGGCTTTACAGTCATTCGTTTCTTACGCTAAAGCTGTTCAAAAAACTGTCAGGGAAACCAAGGATGGGGGTAGCCTTATTGCTTTAGGCACCTTTCATCCGCGGCATTTTCTGGACATCTTAAAAAAGCTCGAAAAATCTGCTGAATTTATCAAGCTTGGAGCAAAATTCTCAAACGCATACGGTGGTAGAAGTTCACATTCTGCAATTAATAAATTGCAGAATTATTTTAGGCGTTCAAGATTGTACCTTGACATAATCCATGGTAATCAAATTGATTTTAACGACCGATTTGAAGAGCTCTGGTCAGCTTTCAATGAAAAAACAGTTAAAGAAACAACGATCAGCCCCATAAACGCTATAGACTTCAAGGAAGAGCTGATAGATTTCGATAAATTTAAAATACGGAAATTTTCAAAAGATGAACTTTATGACTTACTTGATCAGGAAGTCTGTGAGGCATTTTATCCACATGCCGTGGTTGACACTACAATGCTTAGCTGGTTTTGGCATATTACAGAGGAGCGCGTAAAACCAAATAAAAAAGTGAATTTAGCAGTAATTGACATGGGCTTTGCATGGGGTGATATGTTTCGTGTGCAACGGGAACCTTCAGACAGGACATTACAGCTTATATCACTTTTTGATTGGGGTAACGCTTCAACTCACGTACCGCATGAGAAGAAAAAGGAGGCTTTTTGGTTTATCCCTTTTACTGTGGCCTTCAAACATACTGTATCGAATGACCGTATAAAACTACCTAATGGTTCTCCTGATTTAGCTAAACTTTATTTAAAGACTTATTTGGATAGCAGCGACGAAGAAATCGAAGGGCCTGGTTCTGAAGTATATTTAACTGATTCTAATTTAAGTGTTTTTAAGGATGTCGTCAAAATAGCACAAGATTTTTTGGAAGATATTGATCTCAGAAAATGCAAGTGGGAGTTTCTTGATTTAGCAATGAGCTCCCTTGCGAAGGCATTCTTATCAGACGGAATTGAGCAATTATTATGGAACATGGTGGCGCTGGAAGCCTTAATTGGAGAAAAATATGAAACCACTGAAAAGATGCTTAGGAGGTTGGGCCTAATATGGGGAGGGAGGGAGGCGAAGAAAATTAAAGAAATTCACCAAGAATTTAATGAGCTATATGGTCTCAGATCTTCCTTAGTGCATGGCTCGAAGTTCGAGGTCAACGGCAAGAAAGAAAATGACTTTTCCCGTGATGACCTTAGATTAGCAAGAGACTATGCCAGAAAAACCGTATTGTGGTTCATTTATTGGCTGTCATATATACACAAAGAACTGAATAAAAACTCAATTCCACTTAATGAATATCATAAACAAAAAGATTTATTATTATTACTGGACTATCAAATACAGAGTTTTAAACACAACGACACTAAAATAAATATGCCCCAAAATTTCCCTGAATTAGTTTTGCCGATTATTAAATGATATAGCCTTCGTTCTTTCCGTTAAGCTTTCAATCGAGTGTTAACGCGAAGTAGTCGGCCAAAAACTCCATCACCCCCCATCACCACAGCCGTACCATGCCCCGTCTAACCTTCTTTTTAAGCTTGCCTCTTAGCGCCTCTTTGCGGTCTCTCAGGTTTCGCGCGTCGCCGTCAGGATGAAGGTACACGGCCATTACCTCCCATTTGTCAAGCTCATCAACCGGCAAAAAAGTGCGGTAAAACCCCTCGCCGCGCCCGTTGCTCGTAAAGTCAAAGTTGCCGTAGCCAAGCCCGGCAGACTCTTTGTTTTTGGGGTTTAAAAGCCATATTGAAAAGACCGAATGCGCTTTTAAGCCCGTGGCTTTGATAATAATCTCTTTTTTGTTTTCATCGGCGTCTCTGAAGACAACATCCGCCCTTGACGCCTTCCAATAACGCCCGCTAAGCTCTATATAAGTCTCGGCAGAATACGCGCTGTTCGCCCCGAAGACAAACAACGCCGCTACTGCCGCGATTAAAACGCCGCGTTTAACCAGCCTCGTGCCGTACATGATACGAGTTTACACCAGCGGCATTCTGTGTCAAGGCACTTTGACTCTTGCGCAAATGGCGGATATACTCAGCTATGCCGTATTCATACATAGAACACACTGCCGACATAGGCATACGCGCCGTTGGAAAAACTTTGGAAGAAGCTTTTGAGGCTGGCGCCGAAGCCATGCTTTCAATAATGTTCGAGCTTAAAACCATTAATGAAGCAAAAAGCGTAAAGATAACAGCCACGGCCCCGGAGATAGACCTGCTCTTTGTTGAAGTGTTAAACGAAATTCTGTCCATTCAAGGGCGGGACATGCTTGCGCTTATACGCCTTGAACGCGTAAAGATAAAAAAAACCGCCTCCGGCTTTGCGTTTACAGGCTACGCACTCGGCGAGCCGCTTGACCTGAAAAAACATGAAGTAAAAACCGAAGTCAAAGGCGCCACGTATTCAGGCCTTCGCTACAGCCTATCGGACAGCGGACATCAGCTTGAGTGCATACTTGACGTATGAACCATTGTACGGTTGCGGAGTTTAAATAATCCCCCTTGTCCAACATTACCGCGATCTCCTCTCCCCCATTTGCCATTTGGTGGGGAAGAGGAGTAAGGTGAGGGGGAAGAATCAAACGAGTGCGTGAATTGCGAATTACGAGGAAACAGTGGACATTAAAGTAAAAAAAATATCCGACTTTCTCTGGGAAATACCCAAAACCAGCGGTATGCTCGTGCCCGGGCGCATATACGCGGACAGCGTTGGCATTGACGCGCTTGTGATGGAATTAAAAGAAAAAAAACACAGCGGCCTTACCCCCGCCCTTATGCAGGTTGCAAACGTAGCAACCCTTCCTGGCATTGAAAAAGCATCCCTTGCCATGGCGGACATTCATCCGGGCTACGGCTTTGCCATAGGCGGCGTAGCCGCTTTTGACATGAATTACGGCGTCATAAGCGTTGCCGGAGTGGGCTTTGACATAAACTGCGGAGTGCGCGTTCTGACCACCCCGCTTGACAAAAAAGATGTTGAGCCTAAAAAGGCTCAACTTGCGGAGATGCTCTTCAGGGACGTGCCATCCGGCGTAGGCTCGACAGGAGAAATAAAACTTTCAGAGCATGAAATAGACGAACTGTTGATAAACGGCTCCGCCTTTATAATCGAGCGCGGCTATGGCACTAAAGACGACCTTGAATACACAGAAGAACACGGCTGTGTAAAAGGCGCCAACCCCCATGCCGTAAGCCACAGGGCAAAGGAGCGTCAATACAGGCAAGTGGGTACGCTTGGAAGCGGCAACCACTACCTTGAAGTGCAATGGGTGGAGGAAATTTACGACGAAAAAGCCGCAACCGCCTTCGGCCTTGAAAAGGACCAGATACTTATAGCCATACACTGCGGAAGCAGGGCGCTTGGCCACCAGATAGGCACGGATTATCTTAAAGTTCTTGAAGAGGCAAGCAGAAGATACAACATACCAATAAGAGACAAGGAACTTGTATGCGCACCGATAAAAAGTGCGGAAGGAATACGCTACCTTGGCGCGGTAAACTGCGGCATAAACTCGGCCTTTGCCAACCGGCAGGTAATTTCGCACCTTGCAAGGGGCGTATTCGCGCGCGTCTTTGGAATTTCAACCTCTAAAATACGCCTTCTTTACGACGTAGCGCACAACACCTGCAAGGTTGAAACGCACAACATTGACAACGTAACCAAAGAAGTGCTTGTGCACCGCAAGGGCGCTACGCGCGCCTTTGGCCCGGGCAGAATAGAAATACCGGCTAAATACCGCGCAGTAGGCCAACCCCTGCTCGTTGGCGGCACTATGGGCACGGCTTCTTACATTCTATGCGGCACTGAAAAAGGCATGGAGGAAACATTCGGAAGCACGGTGCACGGCGCGGGCAGGGCAATGTCGCGCATAGCGTCGAAAAAAAGATGGAGCGGCGCGGAAGTTATAAAATCACTTGAGGCAAAAGGCATACTCATACGCTCTGGCAGTAGATCCGGCGTGGCCGAAGAAGCACCGGGCGCGTACAAGGACGTTGATAAGGTGGTTGAAATAATGCACGCGGCTGGCATAAACCGCAAAGTCGCGCGGCTACGGCCTCTTGTGTGCGTGAAGGGGTAAAGGGCGAAAACATTTCTTCACCTTACACTACCCTCTCCCCATTCATTGGAGGAATCGGATGATAAGAATGGAATTATGGAGAAAGGCGATAAAGTGATATTCCTCGAAGGAAACCCGTACGGGGCCTGTGCCTCAGCGATATTACTCAATTTGCGTACCCAAGAGCATTGCGATGTCTGGTGCGAGTAACAAATCTAAGCTTCATTGACGAAAACAACTACAAGGTACTACTACGGCTTAACCGCCTTAAAAATCTTCCTGCAAAAAATATTCATCCAACTTTGTCTTTCTGAGCGCAAGAGGCGTTTGGCAATACGGGCAAAAGACCTGCTCGCCTACTTTTTCATCCCCTGAAATTGGCACTTCAGCGTCGCACATGGGGCAAGTAAGATAACCGGATAATGTTGTTTTATGAGGCACTCACGTTCTCCTCGATGATTTTATAGACGGCGTCGTGCTCCCTCGCGCGGCCTGTAAGCCTTATGCCGACCGACTCGCCCCCTCTGGCCGCGGCCACATGATGGTGCTCTTTTTCAATGGAATCTATAATCTGCAAGAAATTGGACGTGTGGCCTTTTATATGCACCGTATCGCCAACCTTAAGCCCCCTTTGAAGCCTCACGGCCGCCACCCCAAGGTGCGTATAAAAATGGTCTATTGTACCGACTTTTTCCTCAAGCATAGCCACTCACCTCCTTGATAAAATCCAGCGGTGAATAAAGCTTAACAACTGACAAATATTACTTTAATTTTACTCCCGCAGTTATTTTTGTCAAGGCTCTACCGTCTAATTTTTTCGGCTATGAATCTCGTAGACGGCGCACAACGGCGAGGCGACCGCCTCGCACTATGTGAAACAAAATACTTGAAGTTATCACGGCTAAAAAAGCGCCTCCGCGTCCATATCAACCGGTTTTTCTATTCCCATAAACTTAAGCACGGTTGGCGCTATATTTTTAAGACCGCCGCCTTTTTTAAGGGCAACTCCTTTGAAACCGTCGTCCACAACAATAAACGGCACAGGGTTTGTCGTGTGCGCGGTATGCGGCTTGCCGGTTGCGTAATCGATCATCTGCTCGCAGTTTCCGTGGTCCGCCGTTATTATAGTTGTCCAGCCCGCATTGGCCGCCGCTTTAACCACCATGCCCACAGCCTTGTCAACAGTCTCGCACGCCTTTATCGCGGCGTCCATTACGCCGGTGTGGCCGACCATGTCGCCGTTCGCGAAGTTCATAAGCATGAATGAATATTTGCCTTCGCGTATCTTTTCCACCGCGGCCTCGGCTATTTCAATGGCGCGCATTTCAGGCTTTTTGTCGTACGTGGACACGTCTTTTACGGACGGTATCAAAAACCTGTCCTCGCCTTCAAACGGAGCCTCAACGCCGCCGTTAAAAAAGAAAGTCACGTGAGCGTATTTTTCGGTTTCGCTTACGCGGAACTGCCCAAAGCCATTTCTGCTTATAACTTCGCCCAGTATGTTTTTTGTTGACTGCGGCTTGAATACCGTCGGTATGGCAAACCTCGCGTCATATTCCGTAAGGCTTACAAAACTCTTCAGGCGCGGCTTTACTACCCTGTCAAAACCGGTAAAATCGTCTGATATAAACGCCTCTGCAAGCTCCCTTGCCCTGTCCGCCCGAAAATTGAAAAAGAGAACGCTGTCATTGTCTGATATTAGACCGATTGGCCCGTCCGCTCCGGTTATTATGGCAGGCGATACGAACTCGTCCGTTTCGCCTCTATCATACGCCTGCTTAATTGCGCCGACACTATCCGTTGCCGTGTGTCCGACGCCGGAGGTAAGCGCGTCATACGCTTTTTTTACCCTGTCCCAGCGCTTGTCTCTATCCATGGCGTAGAAACGGCCTGATACGCTCGCAACGCGCGCCTTGCCCGTCTTTTTAAGCCGCTCGTCAAGGGCCGTTACATAGCCAAGGCCGCTTGACGGAGGCGTATCCCTGCCGTCAAGAAACGCATGTATGAAGATGCGCTTAACCCCTTTTCCGTTCAGCGCGTCAACAAGGGCGTGCAAATGGTCAATGTGGCTGTGCACTCCGCCGTCCGATACAAGCCCCATAAGATGAAGCGCGCCGCTACCTGACGCCGTGCTCTTTGCAAGCGCCGTTAAAACAGGATTATTTGCAAGCTCGTCGTCTTCTATAATTTTATTTATGCGGGTAAGTTCCTGATATATTACCCTGCCTGCTCCGATGGTAAGGTGCCCCACCTCGGAGTTGCCCATCTGCCCCTGCGGTAGTCCCACAAAAAGGCCGGACGCATCAAGCGACGTCAGCGGATATTTATTGTAAAACGCGGTCAAATTAGGCGTTAATGCCCGCGCTACGGCGTTTCCGTCAATGCGCGGGTTTATGCCCCAGCCATCCATTATTATAAGACACACCTTTTTCATCGGTTGAACTCCATGTCGCTTTCCGCGGTCAATGCGAATACGGCTCGCCTTTTATTATGGTAAACGCCCTGTAAACCTGCTCGGCAAGCATTACTCCCGCCATATCATGAGGCAGTGTCATGGCGGAAAGCGACAAAGCCATGTCAGAGACTTCAAGCACAGAGGCGTGCAAGCCGTAAGGCCCGCCCACTATGAACGCTATGTCCTTTTTGCCGCTCCTGCCGCCAGCCATGAATTCATGTATAAACCCGGCAAGGGCGCGCGAGGTCATCTGTTTGCCGTTTTCAGACAGCGCCACGGAAAACACGCCATTTCCAATTGCGCCGATTATCCGTCCGGCCTCCTTCTTAAGCAGTTCCTGCAAGGGCACGCCGGCATTATACGTCTCTTCTTTAACTTCAACGCGCTCAAAACGGCAATAACTCTTTATCCTTTTCATATAATGCTCTGCGGCGTCTTTAAAATACGGCTTTTTTGCCTTGCCTACTGAAATAAAGATTATCTTCAAAGAAGCACCAAGTGGCTACCGATTAATTATAACGCCCGCTCATGATAAAAAACCCGGCTTCTGCTAAAGAGCCGGGCGTGGATTACGGCAACTTTAAATTCAGCTTACGCCTTATTGCTTTTTTTTAGCGGGCTTGTCTTTAACTTCCGTTCTTGGCGCATCGGCCCACAGGCCTTCAAGATCGTAAAACTTACGGATAGGCTCGTGAAATACGTGCACCACAACGTCGTTAAAATCAAGCAACGCCCATCTGCCATCGTTTACTCCTTCCATGCCAAGCGGACGAATGCCTTCTTTTCTAAGGCCGTCTTCAACCTCGCGCGCTACGGCCTCCACCTGCCTCTGTGATTCCGCACTGCATATTAAAAGGTAATCCGTTACCGATGAAAACCCTTTCAGGTTCAGAATAACCACGTCCGTCGCCATCTTGCCGTGCGCGAGACCGGCTATATAAAGCGCTTTTTTCTTGGGTTGCAGTGTGGCTCTCCTCTATGTCTATTTTTTATAAAGCCCGTGCCCGAGTATGTACTCTATCACGTTATAAGGCAGCAGATACTTTGCAGAACGCCCCTCCATAAACCGCTTTCTGATGCCGGATGAAGATATATCCATAAGCGTCGTTTCAAGATAAATAACGCCCGTGCCATATTGATTGCAATACGCGCCTTTGACGGCATCATACCAGAACTTCTCCGCCAGTTCAACAGGAAGCGCTTCGCTTGGCTGTAAAACCGCGTTGCCCGGCCTTGGCACAACAACAAAGCTTGCCTCTTTTATAAGGCCGTCAAAGTCGCGCCATGTGGTTATTGAATTAAACGAATCGCTTCCCACGATAAGGCTTATTGAGAGCCCCGCGTTGCTTGTTTTCAGCTCCCTGACCGTATCTATCGTGTAAGAAACGCCCAAGCGCCGCAATTCAATATCGGACGCCTCGAAGGCCGGGTTTCCGGCAATGGCAAGCCTGACCATTTCAAGCCTGCGCGTTGCGGGCGCGGCAGTGTCCGCGTCTTTATGCGGAGGAATAAACGCCGGAACAAAGAGCACTTTTTCCGGAGACAAGCGCTCGCGCACCTCTTCGGCTATGCGAAGGTGAGCGAAGTGAATCGGGTTAAACGTGCCGCCAAATACCGCGATATGCATTATGGCTTTATGCTATATCATAGAAAAACCGGTGTCAACGCTTTTGCTCTTAGTCCGCTTAAACAAAAACCATTTAATAAAAAAACTTTGATTAATAACGCGTTTACTATATAATCGTTTAAGACATAAAGAAGGAGGTGCGTTTATTATGAGAGCAACTACCGTAAAAGACTTGAGCGTTCGGGAGCTACAGGCCTTAATTTCAACTACCGTAAAAAAGACGGTCAACAAACTCCTTGAAGATGTTCTTGATTTAAAGGCCATCGAGGAAAGGAAGAGCGAGGCAGGCGAAGGCTACGAGGCATACAGCAGAAGGAGAAAAGCCCGCAAGCATGTATGAGATAATCATAAAAAAATCCGCAAGAAAAGAGCTTGACTCCGTACCAGAACACATCTTTCTCAAGATAGACAAAATCATTCTTTCACTCAAGGAAGACCCAAACCCTCATCCGCAGTCTGAAAAACTCAAAGGCGAAGATAAAAGAAGATTCCGCATGGGAGACTACAGAATCA
>SCQA01000006.1 GCA_004298725.1 bacterium | reverse complement strand
TGCATACAACACCTCTTATATCAGTGGCACTTTGGAGGTTTGTTTTTTGGTTCTTTCAAAATACCGCTGACGACCCTTTTAGCCCAGCCCTTTGCTTGGTCCGGGTCTATTAACCCCTTTTCAGTTTCAAAACGCTCCTGACACGCCTTTGAGCAAAAATAAAAGGTTTCGTGCTCAAGGTGCGTCATGAACTCCGCGCCTTTTTCGTCAACATCCATGCCGCATATCGGGTCTTTCGCCATATCGCCTCCAGTTATCACTGCTTTTTGCAAAAAGCGTTATAAATTAGCGCGAAGAGCGCGGCTGATAAATACGAAAAGATAAAAACGCTTACAAGGCCGGTAAAAAACCAACGGTTGTTCTCGGGCTTGAAACCGCAATCCTTGAAAGGTCAACGCCGTGCGCCCAAGTGTTGAAAAGCTCGAGCGCGGCCGACCCGAAAAAATAAAACGCGAGCGCGCACACAATATACACCGCCGCGACCGTAAATGAAAAACCGAGTGAAGCCGCCTTGACGTCTATCACTAACGCGCCTCCTTTTCAGTGTCCGTGGGTTTGCCCTTCCTCGCTCTCCACGCCGTAGTTATGCGCCGTTTCCTCTGATTCAAAATACAACACGTCTCCGTCCGGCTTGGCGGCTATGAAAGCCGCGGCCTTGTCAACTTCCTTTCCGGTCAGCGGGTCTTTTGAGTACCTCGCCGAGCGCTCGCCTTTTAACCGCTTAGCGCAGTTTTTGCAACAACCGTAATACGTCTTGCCGTTAATTTTAACGGGTATCTGCGCCTTACCCATGAAGGCGTTGTTAACCATGCAAACCTCCGCGGTCTTTACCGGCTTTAACCCCAGAGCCTCCGCCTTGCTATCAGCCATTGCGTCTGTTTGCGGTGTAAACGGAACGACGCCTCCGAAACCAATCGCCACGACTGTCAACATGGCAATCAATACAACCTTAAATGTTTTCATCGTAAGCAATCTCCTTTTTCATGTTGTCTGCTTCTTTGTTTTGACGGATTATCACCTCTTGAACTGTCTCTGTTTCCAAAGCACGAATATCGCCGGAAGCACCAGAAGCTCAAGCAATGCGGACGTGAACATGCCGCCGACCATCGGCGCGGCAATGCGCTTCATAACGTCCGCACCCGTTCCCGTTGACCACATAATGGGCACAAGGCCCGCTATAATCGCGGTTATTGTCATCAGCTTCGGGCGCACCCTCATTACGGAACCCTCTATAACTGCCTCTTGAAGGTCTTTAAGCGTATTCATTTTGCCCGCGTCTTTTTTGGCGGCGTAAGCGTGATTTAAATATATAAGCATGACTATACCCATTTCAGCGTCAAGCCCGGCAAGCGCGAGAAAGCCCACCGCGACGCCTATGCTGATATTGTAACCCAATAAATAAAGCATCCAGCCAGCGCCGATTAACGAAAACGGAATGGCAAGCAGTATGATTAGGCATTCGGTGATGGAATTAAAATTGAAGTAAAGAAGCAAAAAGATTATCGCAAGCGTAAGCGGTATTATAATCTTAAGTTTGGCATATGCCCTCTGCATGTATTCATACTGGCCGCTCCATGTTACGTAGTAACCGGGCGGAAATTTGACGTTGGCGCTTACGGCTTCTTTGGCCTTGGTAACGAAGCCGCCTATGTCGGAGCCTCTTACGTCAACGAATATCCACGTGGTAAGTTGCGCGTTTTCCGTTTTAATAGCCGGAGGGCCTGTTTTTATTTCTATATCCGCCACCTGAGAGAGCGGCAAATACTGCCCGCCCATCGTCGGTATGAGCACGCGCGAAACCTTCGTGACGTCGTCACGGAGTTCGCGTTTATAGCGGACGTTCACCGGATAACGCTCAAGCCCCTCGACCGTTGTCGTGATATTCTCTCCGCCTATGGCGGACATTACCACGCCCTGAATCTCCTCGGCCCGCAGTCCGTAGCGCGCGGCCTCAAGGCGTTTTATCTTTATATCAAGGTAATATCCGCCGGAGACTCTTTCCGCGTATACGCTTGAAGCTCCGGGCACGGCTTTCACCGCTGTTTCAACGCTAAGCGCCACCTTTTCAAGCTCGTCCAGATTCTTGCCGAATACCTTTATACCCACCGGAGTCCTTATGCCGGTTGAAAGCATGTCTATCCTTGCCTTTATAGGCATTGTCCACGCATTGGTAACGCCGGGCAAATCAAGAGCAGTGTTCATTTCATCAACAAGCCGCCCGGTTGTCATGCCCGGCCGCCACTCGCTTTTCGGCTTTAAGTTTACAAGCGTTTCGAACATTTCCATGGGCGCGGGGTCGGTGGCGGTAAGCGCCCTGCCGGCTTTTCCGAGGACGCTGTCAACCTCGGGGAAGCTCTTGATTATCCTGTCCTGCGTCTGTAAAATTTCAGCGGCCTTAGTAACTGAAACGCTTGGAAGCGTTACCGGCATGAAAAGAAGCGTGCCTTCGTCAAGCGCGGGCATGAACTCGGTGCCAAGGCGGGAGAGCGGAAACGCCGTAACGATAAGCGCCGCGATTGCAAAGGCGACAACGGCCTTCTTGTGTTTTAGAATAACGTCAATGGCCGGCCTGTAAATCCATACCGCTAACCTTGTTATCGGGTTTCTCTCCTCCGGCATGATTCTACCGCGTATCAGCAAGCCCATCAGCACCGGCACAAGCGTAACGGACAGAATGGCGGACGCGCCCATTGCAAACGTCTTGGTAAAGGCAAGCGGCTTAAACAGGCGCCCCTCCTGCGCCTCAAGCGTGAATATCGGCATGAACGAAACGGTTATGATAAGAAGCGAGAAAAAGAGCGCTGGCCCGACCTCCTTGGCCGCGTCCGCTATTACGCTCCAGCGGTCTTTGCCAGCGTGGTCTTTTTCCAAGTGCTTATGCGCGTTCTCTATCATCACTATGGCGCCGTCTATCATCGCGCCAATTGCAATGGCTATGCCGCCAAGGCTCATTATATTGGCGTTTATTCCCATTAAGTACATAACGGTAAAAGACAAGAGTATCCCGACGGGAAGCATGAGTATGGCCACAAGCGCGCTTCTGAAGTGCAAGAGAAACGCCACGCACACGATTGAAACTATTATGAACTCTTCAATCAGCTTTTCTTTCAGGTTGTCTATTGCCCTGTGTATGAGGTGACTGCGGTCGTACACCGGCCTTATCGTAACGCCGGGAGGAAGCCCTGCTTCAAGCTCTTTCAGCTTCGTTTTCACGTTATGAATCGTCTCAAGAGCGTTTTCATTGAAACGCATTACCACTATGCCGCCGACGACCTCGCCCTCGCCGTTAAGCTCTGTTATGCCGCGCCTTTCCTCGGGCCCAAGCTCGACTCTCGCTACGTCCTTGACGCGCACGGGCGTGCCCGTCCTATCAGCCTTTATAACCGTGTTTTCTATGTCCGGCGCGCTTGTTATGTAACCAAGCCCTCTTACCATGTACTCGCGCTCGGTCATCTCAAGCGTTCTGCCGCCTACGTCTGAATTACTCATCTTTATGGCGTCTATGACATTTTTTACGGACACGCCGTAGGCTATAAGTTTATTAGGGTCGATATTTACCTGATACTGCTTTACAAAACCGCCTATTGACGCCACCTCTGAAACACCCGGCGCCTTCGTAAGCTGATACCTTACGTACCAGTCCTGTATCGAGCGAAGCTCCGCGAGGCTGTAGCCCTTGCCCTCGACGGTATATTCAAATATCCAGCCTACGCCCGTGGCATCCGGACCAAGGGACGGTGACACGCCCTTCGGAAGCTTTGCAGAGGCGAAGTTAAGGTACTCGAGCACCCTGCTTCTTGCCCAGTAAATGTCCGTGCCTTCATCGAATATGATGTAAACGAACGACGCCCCGAAGAACGAATACCCGCGTACGACCTTTGCCTTCGGCACCGCGAGCATGGCGGTTGTAAGAGCGTAAGTTACCTGATCTTCCACGACCTGCGGGGCCTGCCCGGGGTATTCGGTATAAATAATCACCTGCGCGTCCGACAGATCTGGTATCGCGTCTATCGGGGTGCGAAAGAGCGCCCACAGACCGATGCCTACGGCAAAGAACGTCATAAGGATTACGATAAGCCTGTTTTTTATGGAAAGTTCAATTATGCGTTTTAGCATGGGTTGCGACCTTCACGCGCCTAATGTGCGTGAGCTTTAGCCGGAGGCCGGGCTGTAGCTTCAGCAGGGGTTAAAACGTTGCTTTGCGGCGCCACCATGGCCCCAAGCGCGGCCTTTAAATTGCTTTCGGAATCAATTAGAAAATTAGCGGACGTTACGACCATGTCGCCTTTTTTAAGGCCGCTCTTTATCTCATAATATCCTTCCGATTTAACGCCTATTGCCACGGCCCTCGGCTCGAATGAGCCGTCCTTCCTGTCAATTATAACGAACTGCGCCTTGCCCGAATCTATCACCGCGGAATCCGGCACGGACAACGCCTTTGAGACCGCCACAGCGGACAATTCAACGTTTAAATACATGCCAAGCTTCAACCTGCCGCCGGAGTTCGGCAATTCAAAACGCACCTTGGCGGTTCGCACCTCGGTCTCTTTGCCCTGCTCGTAACGCACTGACCCAAGGTGGCTGTAAATATGCTCAATCTTGCCTTTGTAAACTTCCTGAGGCGCGTACGACGGCGACATAACTGCCTCGTCGCCAATCTTTATGTAAGACAACTCGTTTTCATAAATCTCGCCGTACACCCATACCTTTGCGTGGTCTATGATTCTAAATAACGTCTCGCCCGGCTCTATCTTTTGCCCTTCCACGACCATCTTCTCGGTTACGCTTCCGTGGGCCGGAGCCTTTATGGCCAAGGTTCTCGTGGGCTTGCCTGTTTCGGCAAGCCGCTTTATCTGGTCGTCGGAAATATCCCAGAACTTCAACCTTTTTCTTGACGCTTCCACAAGGCTCTCGGCGTTGTTTTTTACGTCAGGGTACGTGGTGTCCTTCACCTTTTCAAAAGAGCGCCGCGCAAGAAGGTACTCCTCCTGCGCCGTTACAAGGTCGGGGCTGTATAATTCAAGTAGCGGCTCTCCCTGCCGCACCATCAAATCCGTCCTGTTTACGTAGAGTTTTTCAACCCAACCGGAAATCTTAGTGTTGATGTTATAAACAAGGTCTTCGACGGGCTCCACCCTGCCTATGGTTCTTATTACGCGCTTTAGCGTCCTCTCGCGCGCCTCTTCCGACTTAACGCCTACCCTCTGCATTTTTTCAGGCGTCAGCCGCACAATGCCGGACGGCTCGTTTATGACCTGTCTGGAGTCATTCAAAGGCGGCGCTTGCCCGCCTCCAGCGTACACCGGCACGTAATCCATGCCCATTTCATCTTTCTTAGGCTCCGTGGACAGCACCTGCGGATTCATAGGATGACGGTAAAAGAGAATCTTCTTATCGGTCTTTTTATGCTCCGCGACGCGCGTAACGGTTCCGTCTTCCTTCGGGCGCAGTTTCGCGTAAAATACCATCGTTACTACGCCGGCCGCAAGGCCAATGCCAAGGAATGTGAAGCCGAAGAGAAACCTTCTCATCTTGCGCCCTCCTTATTGTCTAACTCCGCGCCGACGGCCTTTTCCAGCATGGCAAGCTTCTTTTTGTAATCCATGAAAGAGCCTGCGCGCTCAATCTTGGTTTTTTTCAAAGAGCGTCCGGTGTCAAGAAGCGTAAGAAAATCGGATTTGCCGGACTGATACCCCTTAAGCGCGGATTCAAAAGACATCTCGGCCTGCGGCACAAGACTCGTTTCATAGAGTTCCGCGGTCTTGTACGCGGCAGAAACTTTTAAAAGAGCCTCTTTTATTTCAAAAGCTTTTTTGTTCCTTTGGGCTGAAAGCCTCAACCTTGCCGAACCCGCGTTTGATATGGCCTCTTTTGTCTGGCTGTCGTACTTGCTTCTCCACAGCGGTATGTTTATTTGAAACATAAAATCATACGTGTCGAACCTGCCGTCCCTCTGCACAGGCGCCACCCCTACCATAAAATCAGGGTAATAATTCCTTTTAGCCAGATCAACGGACATCTCGCTTGCCTGCAACTCGTACTCCACCGCCTTTATCTCCGGGTTTAGTGCGCCGGAGGCATTCGTAAACGCGTATGCAGACGCGTCCGCTTTTTCCAGCTTCGGCAAGGCAGGCTCGCCAAGCGGCAGATCCGCGTGCCTGTCAAGAAGGGCTTTCAACCTTTCCTCCATGCCGTCTCTTTCAGCCGTAAGCGCTATCAGCTCGTTTGTCAGCATGGCGGCCTCGAACTGCGCCTTTATCACGTCCTGCTGTAACGCTTGCCCAACTGAATACCTGCTTTGCACTATGCTCGATATGTACGACAAAAGTTCTTTTACTTCACCGTTTATCTTTATCGCCAGCGAGGCATAAGCGTACGCGTAATAGGCCTCTTTGACCATGTAAGCGATTTCCACCGCCTTGGATTCAAACTCGGCCTTTGAAACAAGCGCCTCTTTCTCGGCTATCTTCTCCTTGGCGGACCTCTTCCCAGGAAACGGAAACATCTGGCTTAAGGTATATCTTGTTTGCATGGCGTTACCCGGGCCGTTGTTATAAGGTTTTTTGCTTGCGAGGTCTTCCATCTCCACCTTCAACGCGGGGTCGTCAAGCGCGCCCTCGTAATAAACGCGCGCCAGCCTTGCGCCGTAACGCTCTTTTAAAGCGCGCAATTCCGGGTTATTGGACATGGCCTCGGCAAGCAAATCACGCAAAGAGATCGGCGTAGCGGCAAAAATATCAGGAGGAAAAAGCCCAAAGAGCAGTAGCGCCATAAAGGCATATTTAAGAATTTTAAAGTTTTTCATCTTTATATCCGGAGCGCGCCTTAATTTTTTACTTCGTAGCGGAAATCGAACTTCACTTTTTTCTTTCCGGCCTTCACGTCAACTTTGAAGAAATACGGGCCTTTTAACGAAAAATCCGCCGTATTCATAAACGAATACGTCTTGCCCATCTTCATGCCTTTTAGTTCCTTTGTAACCTTGTTTCCGTCCGGCATGGTTATTACAGCCGTTACTTTCGCCTTGGTAATGGGCTTGCCGGTCCTCGCGTCAGTCAACGTCAAATCAATCGTGTTGTTTAGCGGCTTGATCTTCATAGCCCACTTTATGGCCGCTCCCGAAGTTACCTCTTCAGCGCGGGCAGGCGCAAAAGCAGATAACGCGAAAACAGTTAAAAAGATGGACAGCAAAACTACCGTGAAAAATCCTTTTCGTTTCATCACTGCCTCCTTTAGAACTGAACAGAAGAATAAATTGACAACCCGCTAACGCCTTTTTAGTTCCTTTTTCTTCTTTTCAATAAGTTCGCTAAGCCTGTCAAGTTCAACCGGGTCTGTTTTTGCAAGCACGTCAACGAACGAAGCCGAGGCTCCGCCGGTTGAAATATCAAAGAGGCTTTTGAAGACCTCGGCTGAGACTTTCTTGCCGAATTCGTCTTTTGTGCAAGCGGGCGTAAAAACATTTACGGTCTTCGTGGCGTCTTTTTTAACAAAGCCTTTTTTAACGAGCCTGTCAAGCACCGTAAGCACGGTTGTCAGCGCTATCTCGCGTTGCTCTCTTAAACCGTTAAATACGTCTTTGCCGCAGACGCCGTCATCAGCCCAGAGTACTTCCATTACGTCGCGTTCAAGCGGCCCAAGCACCGCATGAGCGCGCCCCTTGTCCTTATCATTCAATGCGCGCGCCTCTATGTTTTTAAAACCAATCTTCATGTTTCAAGTTTATTCTACACCATGTAGAATGTCAAGTCCATTCTACACTCTGTAGAATTTGATGCGCAAAAAAGCCGCGGCCTTTTCCTTTATTAAGCGAAAAAACCGCGTCTTAAAATTCAAACCTTGCCTGAAGGTAGGCGTTGCCGTCGCGTGACAGCGAGCCAAACGGAGTAAAGCTCTTGCCGCCAAAA
>SCQA01000055.1 GCA_004298725.1 bacterium | reverse complement strand
GGGGGCGTTGCCGCAATCAGCCGTGGTAGGGTCAATGAAGTAAAAATCGACTACGCCGCCTGCTCCGGCGGTTATATTTTTTACGCACCAGCCTGCCGGCGCGGTTGTACCCATGCTTAATGAATATGACGCCGGCAAAGTAATACGCACCGCATTTATCGCCAATGACGAGGCCGCGGAGTTGGTTATGGTAACGGGTATGACCGCATTAGTGTCTTTCATAGTAACTTCAAGCGGGGACGGAGTAAAAGTAACGGAAAACGTATTCGCGGCATTAGCTACTGAGCCGAAAAAGACACACATTACGAATGCCGACATTACGGCAAAGTACCGCCTTAATTGACGCGTCATATGATGCCCTCCTATATATTAAAACCTACAACAAAAGTACTGCTTTATAGCAATTCTTGCCATAAATGGGTGTCACAAAAAATGCCCTCTTTCCCGATATCTTGACAGTACAAAATAAAAATACTCGCATATTCGCGTTATGCTCTGCTTTTTATTTCGCCTTGATTCGACCACGGAAAAAATTTCACATTTTTAGAAGCACCCGAATATTATTTTGTCACAGCCTGAAAGACTTCTCTTCTTGAATCACGAACCTTGCCAATGGAAATAATGGACCGTTGGCACTGGTATGGAGTGCCTGTAATTGCGCCGCAGGTAATGCCCGCGCTGAAAGCAGGCTCGTCAGGATGCGACAAGCGCAATTGGTACGCCGTGCCTGCCGTACCCGTAACCCTTGCCGTATAAGTGTAAGTAACCGGCGGCGTTAGCGGCTCTGGTATTCTGTAACGTATGCTCTTTGCCGTACTCGACGCGGCTACGGTGTCGACAAGGTTTCCGGCGGGCGGGGCGGCGCAGGCGCCTGTTACATCCGCGTTGTACAGTTGAAGGCCGAGGGGTGACGCCGACGTTGAATAAAGCCCCAAGTAAACGGTTCTCGCGGTATTCGCGCCCACAACCAGAGATTTAACCACAAGCTGGAATGCCTCGCATTTGTACGCCGCCGCAGGCAAGGTTGCGTCTCTGCCTTCGTACTCAAGCACTTCCGCGTTAAAGGTGCTTGACGACGTGGTGCCCGTTCCAAGCGCTTTGTTTGAATAGCCGTCGTTCCATAGCCAGCTTATTTTCTTAAGACGTCCCGTAGCCGTTTCAGCTCCGCCTTCAGCCGCGTAAAGCGCGCGCATGGACGACACTTCGACAACAGACTGCTCTATGCCTGTTCCCATAACGGAAACAAAGACTATACCGGCGACAGTCAATATGCTGAGAAGAAGAATTACCGCTACGGCGGAAGCTCCGCTGTTATTTTTTAAAAAAAGCCTTGTCATATAAATTCCTATAAAAGAAGGGGTTAGAGGACAGCGCCGAGTGATTAGCGGTAAGAATCTAACTCCACTAACCACTAACTTCTTTCTCTCTATCCGTTAACCTCCGTCACTCTATGCACTAAACGCTATCCCCTCGCAACTGTCTTTAAAGCTTCACCTGAAACTTCTCGGATGAACCGTTGATTTCATAACTACGGTTTCATTGCCGTTTACAAGCGTTATAGTGGCGTTTATCGTCCATACGAGATCAACGGTGTCGGTGCCGATAACAAAAGCCGTTCCGTCGCGTTTTAAAAAGTCAAAAACAAGGCTTGTGGTATCCGGCGTAAGTACGTCTTCAGGTTCCGCGCCTGAGCCTTGCCTTAACAGCAAATTACCGGTTGCCGCCCTTAGTCCCTTGCCTTCGTTGAAAACATTGTTGAAGCGCAGTTCCGTTGCCGTCAAATTGGTTATGTCCGCTACCTGCGGGGCGCACGTTAAACCAACGGTGGTGCACCTGACAAGGCGAAGCTCTCTTGACAGGCGTTCAAACGCGAGAGTGCCGTTAGTTTTCAAATTGTTTCTCGTGTCAAGCGTGCCTACGGCTTGAACGCCCTGAAAAAGCACAGTGACCACTATGGACGCTATTATGCCCATCAGCACAATGCCGACAATAAGTTCAAGAAGCGTAAAGCCGCCCTGCCCTGCGGCCTTCTTTAGTTGATACACGCCGCCATTTATTTTTTTTACCGGAAAATTAAACATTCTTGCCGCTTAGTGGTTTGAAATTATGGTTACGTAGTCCGTTGAATTGCCTGTCCAAGACACTATAACCCTAACGCGTTTCGCGCCGACGTCGGATGTGGCGCAAGCAGGCATATCGCCTATTATTTCCGTATCAAGAGTTGCTTCGTTTACGCAAATCACCTGTGTTTCTCTTGTGAACTTGTCAAACGGCGCAGGCAGTACGACAGGCGCCGCGGCGACTATTGTTGCGAAATTCCCGGCGCGCGCGTCCGCTATGACGCGCTCAATGCTCTCCTGCGCCAAAGACGTGGCCTGCACAATAATAACCGGGTCTCCGCTGGAACGCATGCTTGTGAAATAAAGGAGCAAGCCCGAACCTACAATGCCGAGCACCACTATTACCATAAGAGTTTCAATTAACGTGAAACCTTTACTCCGCATTACCGCGGCGCTTGAGTTGCCAAGGCGTATTAGTTTGTTTATTGAAAAAATCATTACATCAGCACCAATCCTGTGTTTGGCGTCACCGTCAAGGTGGCTGTTTCAGCGCCGTTGGTTATGGTAACGACGTTATTTGGAGCGGTTATCTTAATTCTGTCGCTGTTGTACGGAATGCCGTTTGTGTCAAATTCAAGTATGCCGGGTATAGTGCCGCCAAAGTTGGCGGATATTGTAAACCCCTGATAATTGCCCGTGCCGAACTGTACGCAAAAATACTGAGAGCCGTCGGAAGGGCTTCTCGCGCTCTCAATCGCGGCGGACGCGTTAGGGTTTTCACCCCATTGAGTGTTATTATCGGCGTTATTGACAATGGCATATTTATTAGTGCCGGGGCAGTTGACGAATATCGGGTAGTTAGGGTCAGTTATAGGAGTCGAGACGTTTACGTTAAAGACGATTCGGTACGTGAACCTCGGGTCGTTTACCGTTGCAGGCGTTTCAAGTTTATTTCTTGCCATGGCAAGGCCCTGTGCATAGCGTATGTCGTCTTTAACCTTTTTTGCGACTGAACCTGTGTTTGCCGCAGTAGTGCCTTTAAGCGCGTAAGGAATGGCTATAACCGCTACAACGCCAAGAAAAACCAATACCATGATAAGCTCAATAACGGTAAACCCGTCATGGCGGATGTATTTTTTCTTGTTCTTTTTCATTACTTGCCCTTAGTCTGCCAATTGGTTTAAATCATACCTATTATATCACGTGCTATGTAAGGGTCAATGTTTTTAAAGGGTAATTTTAACTTTAAAATTTATAAATTAAAATTGAATTGCCAACTATATCAACCGGCGTTTGTTTTCTGAAAAAATTTGAAAAATCGTTATTGGGTGAGTATACACCCGAAAGCATTGTGGCGCTTACAGCAACGTAGCCTTTCAAGTTCTCGGCGCGCTTGACTCCTTCAATGTCCATTATTACAATGCTTGGCAAATACTCGTATTTTATGCCGTAGTATTTCGGGTTGGAAAAGCCGAAGTACGCAAACTTTATTGTATCTATTTTTTTATCGTCCATATATTTTTTTAACCCGATAAGGTCCTGCCCCCAGTCAACGTTCGAATCGGCGAGGAGCATGTGCCCGTTTTTTGAGCCTCCGGCAATTTCATTGAAGTACGACAGTTGATGAGGGTAAATTGACACTGCCGCGTAAACATACCAAACAAGAAGAAAATAAAAGACATACCGCGCGATTTTCATGCTTGCCGTTTTAATTTTAGCGCAGTAACCTGCAAGCGCTAAAATAAACGGAAACGCGGGCATAACGTGCCTAAGACCGATATTAACGTTCTGCTTTGACATTACGATGAAAATCAGCGCAACAGGCGCGAAGAGCCAAAGCGCCTTGGCCCTGTCTGCGCGGTTTGAGAAAGAATAAACAATTGCCGCTGAAAACAGGACAATCTCCGCAACAGGAGTTTTTACAAGATACGCCGTTATGAAGTAATACCACCATCCGGCGGTTGAATACATGCCCATTAAAAAGGCCGCCCTGCCGGACTCGGAGCCGCTAATGACTCCGGCAAGGCTGTAAAGATAAGCCTCCGGCAACAGCCTCGCTTGCTTTACCCACGCGATAATCGAAGCCTTAACTCCGCCGCCGCTTAAAACCTGATCCCAAAAAAGCGGCACGTAGTGCGGCCCGTCGCTTTTAAACCTGAAGGAGTACACTGCCCATATGCCGATGTAAACAAGTACGGCAAAAAGCGCGAAATACGCGATAGCCTTTATTGCTTTGCTCTTTTCTTTGTACGCGCTTATGGTGAATGCCGCGCATATCAGCGGCGCGGCGAGTAACGCCGTGTGTTTGCTTGTCAGCGCGAGCGTGTAAAACAGAGCCGCCGGAATAACCGTTTTTAAACTCGCCCCGGCCACAGCCACTCTGTAAGAGTAAAAAAGCGTAATGAAAAAGAACGCCGTTATCGGCATATCGGTGGTTGCAAGGCTTGTATGCCCGAGTATGGACGGCGATAACACATACAAAAAGAGCGAAAGAAAGCCGCTCTTTACGCCCCAAAGCTCCGATGACCACAAATAGACATAAAAGCCGAGAAGCGCGCCGGTTAATATTATAGCGAGCCTGCTTAAATATAAAATCTTATGGCCTGAAACTTTGTTCTCAAAGAGGAACTTCAGCGAGTACGGGAAAAAGTTGGACCCTGCCGCTTGTTCCGGCAAAACATCTGTTTTGAAATCAAGGCTGAGCGCGACAGCCGGCAAAAGACCGGTAAGCAGTCTGCCGAAGGCCGGGTGATGAAGCGGCGAGATGTAATCTTGCCCGTCTTTTAAATAAGCGTAACCAGCGAGTATATGCGCGGGTTCGTCCCACGTGTTTGACTTGTTAAACGATATGGCGGAGCTTAAAACTACAAAAAATAAAAGCGCACCTGCTACCGCGGCATTTTTAAGGGATATAATTTTCCGGTTCGCTGTGTTCATGTCAACGGGACCTCAGCCTGCTGTTGTCTTTACCGGCCTTTTTCCATACAAGATAAAATACGCCAGCGACAATTAAAGCTAAAAGCGTTAATACGCTTATTACCGCGCCTATGGTAAAGCTTAGAGGCGAATACACGAACTTTATTGTATGCTCGCCCTTTTCAAGCGCAAGGGCGCGGAGCGCGTGGTTTGCCTTGAGTATCTTCTTTTCTTTGCCGTCGACAAACGCCTTCCAACCCGGATAATAACTTTCACTGGCAACGAATATGCCGGAGCGCGGCATATTAACCATAAGCTCAACAGAGTTGTTACGGTAGTTTTTTACGGTTATGACGTCGCCGCGCGGCGTACCAGCGCTTAAATCTTTAGGCTGGTTTCCGGCCCACGGGTCTTCCTCCAGAACCACCATTGTTGACGGGTCAAAACTTTTAAGGGCAAGAGCAAGAAGCCTTTCAGAACGGTCTTTACTTATCATATATCTGTCAACGGCGTAGAACCTCGGCAGGAAATGCAGATTTTCGTAAATCTTTAAAGACTTAGTATCCTCAAGCTCTATGAGGTCAGAGCTTTTCGCCCCTATTATTTTAAGCAACTTGAATTCCTTTGACTCAACCACCGGAATAGACACAACGTATTTGACGTTAAAAAGTTGGAGTAGATTTGACGAATCAATGCTTTTTTGAGCAAAGATAAGATTGTGAAGTTCCATATAATCAGTGCGCCTTATTACGTCAACGCCGTCAATATCAAAAACGCCGTGCTCTAAATTATACCCCATAAGCCTTTCCTTGCTTATGTCAATAGCGCTTATAACGGCTTTGTCAAAAGCGTCATCCCCTGAAACTTCCATAGGTTCGTTTTTGGTCTTTGGCGTTATGAAAACACGGAAAAGACCTTTATCTTTTTTTACAAAATCCATCACATTACCGGGCCTGTGATAATCCCGCGACAATGAATAACCATAGTATCCGTAATGCGCGAAAAAAAGGTCAATTGTAAGTACGCCGCAAAGAAGGTACGGCAAGGCCTTTCTTAAGCGGGCCGACCTGAAACATGCATAAATTACAAGCGACGCGGCTATAAAAAAGAATATGGTTCTTTTGGTGTTGAATATATTTATACGCGCGTAATTATACTCCGGAAAATCTACGCCGTTTCTGGCGAGGTAAGCAGTTGCCTCGGCGCTGTAGTAATGCAATAAAGCAAAACCTATGGCACATGCCGTTGCAAGCGCGAGCAGAATAATGCAGAATTTTTTAATCGCGCTGTTTTTTTCCTCAAGCTTTTCTACAAGGCTGTCATACCCAAAGGCCGTTGACACGGCGAGTAGAATAAAAAATATGAAGATGAACTTTACCGGATACCTCATTTTACTAAGAAAAGGCATGAAGTTATAGAAAAACTGATAAAAAGAGTTATTTCTGCCAAGGGCAAACGAAAGCGCTATGAGCGATAGAAGGGTAAACGCGAGGGAACGTCTTTTTTTATCAATGAAAAACACGGCTGATAGAATAAACGGAACCCAGCCGGTATAAATGGATTTAAGCCAACTCTGGTTAGCCCAGTATTTCGTGTCGCTTGTAAGGTAGCCGTATGGGTCCGAGATGAAAAATTGAACAACATCCTTCATATCAAAAGACCACGTAGTGGCTTCAAAAAAACTAAGTCCTCCTGACCTTGTTGACATTCTCGCTACTTCCATAAACGGAAGCAGTTGAATTGCCGAGAGCAAAATAAATAATACCCCTGCGGTTACAAGCAAAAGCGCTCGTGTCTTAAAAGGGGCCTGCGCGCCACCATGCCCTGTAAAATCAAATACCGCCGGAAATACACACAAGAAGGCAAGAACGACAAAAGTTCCGTAAAGTGTCTCAATGCCTCCGCCAAGAAACATTACGGTCAGGAATATACCGGTAAGCGCGGAATAGAAGAAACTTGAGAACTTGATTGCGCGTAAAAAAAGAAAAATGACAAGCGGCGCCCAGGCAACTGAAAAAAGGGTGCTGATGACGTTATGCACGGAAAAGAGATACCCGCCAAGCAGAAACGTCAGCGCACCCATAACGGCACCGGCAACGCTTGCCTTTAAGTCTCTAAGCAGCAGATACGTGAAGAAACCTGAAAGCGGAAAATGAATAATTATAGTCCAATTGTAAGCAAGATCAAAAGGAAGCAGTAAGAAAAACACGTTGGGAGGATAAAGTACGCCGGGTTGAAGAGTCGCAAAAAGCGGGTGGCCGCTGTAGAAGTACGGGTTCCACAGCGGGAATTCTCCGCCTTTTAAAATGTTAAGCCATAATATCTTCGGAGGTATAAAAAAAACAGCAAGGTCGCGCTCGTTTAATATAGCCGAGCCGTCAAGCACGGAATAAAAATACCCCATTGAAAGGAGCAAAAAGAAACCGGCTATCAAGGTGTTTTTTTTATTAAACAATGCGTGATCCGCCAAATTTTTATTTATAAAGAGCGTTGCAAAGACTGTGTGAAAAATTTCCTATGCTACTTTCGGCCTGAACGTAGTGCGAGGCTTTAGCCTCGCAGTTTTGCTTTATCTGTTTGTAGCAAACGAGGCTTAAGCCTCGCACTACATTTTCTTCAAGGGAAGGTAAACCCAATTCTTAATTGCACTGCGCATAAAAAACAACCCCCTCGCCTATGCCGCGTATTTGGCAAAATTGAGGGGGTTATTGCTGTTTTTATGTACAAGCTTTTCAACTCTTTGACTGGCAAAACTTCAACAAATAGCGCCGAGCTTAGAAATTGTATGTAACCTTAGGCCCGAGCGTATCGTTAAGCGTAAGAATCAGAGTGTATGGGTTGCTTCCGACGGTAAGGGTAATGAGCGAACTGGAATTAGTTGCGCCGCCCGCTACAACTGAAAGGGCCGTGTTAGCTGAAAGAACCTGCGGACCGCCTGAAATGTTGGCGTTTGCAACTATCTGATTGGCCGCTCCGGCTGTTGTGCCAAGCGAATAATCAGAGCTTTTAAGCACATACTGAGCGTGCAACATGCTCGCTGACGACACTATTGCTCCGGCTACGCCCTTGGCGGTTGCCTTTTCAGCGTCCGACCGTAAATCTATAAATCTTGGCACGGCTATCGCGGCCAAAATACCCAGAATTACTATGACCATC
>SCQA01000054.1 GCA_004298725.1 bacterium | reverse complement strand
CGTGCTTACGCAGAGCCTTTCAAACCATAAAATAGTATACGACCCCCAGCCGGACTCCGTTACAACTGAAAAAGACCAGTACGGAAATGCATATACCGTTGCCACGTGGACGGGGCTTAAAAAAGACGTTACGGTAAAAGAATCCTTTGACGCAAGCCTGAACATAGCGCTTAAAGACATGACAAGCACGGCGCCGTTTCCTCTACCGCTATCTTCCATACCAAAAGACGAAGCTGTTTATCTGAAGCCCACGTCGCTTGTTCAGTCGGACGACCCTGCCATCAAAAAGCTTGCCTCCGCGCTTACCGCCGGGCAGACTTCCGAGCATGGCGCCGTAACCGCGATACTTAACTGGGTGGTGGACAACATAAAATACAAAACGCCGATACCAAATTACGACGCGGTGTGGACTTTAAACACCGGCCACGGTAACTGTCAGAACTACGCGCATATCGCAAGCGCGCTTCTGCGCTCAGCGGGTATTCCGTCAAGGGTTGTCGGCGGCATAGCCCTTGGCAAAAGCTGGAAGGTGCCGCTTAAAGACGGCGCGCTTTTGCAGAGCATAGGGCAGGGCGGCCATGCGTGGATGGAGGTCTGGTTCGCGGATATAGGCTGGGTGCCGTTTGACGCTCAGCAGAGCCATCTTTTTGTAGGCCCTCGCCATATTAAGCAAACACACGGCCTTGATTCCAACGACATCAACGATTCGTGGCGCGCCGCGCCGGTACTGCCTGATTTCCGCGAGGACATTTCAGCGGAATATAGAAAAGAAAATATCGCTTTGAACCTTAAGGAAACGCTTAGCTCGCCGGAGAATTATATAATGACAAGCTCGGTAACAACGGCAAAGCTTGCGCCGGTTGTCGTGCCTTTGCCGGTGCCTTTGCCGCGTATTGAAAAAGCGCCGGAGCCGCCGTCCGGTAAAGAAGTTGAGTTCGGCAATACGGACTTCCCGCCGCTTACTGATTTATACGTCAAGGTAAAAGGTGATACAGGCCATAAGAGCTTTGACAAAGAAACGTCCGAGTACGTTACCGGCCCGGACACTTACGCTCAGGCGTTCAGCATAACCAAGCCGCTTGACCTTAAGGGCGTATCCCTTGCCATGCACAAGTTCGGCGGCAGGCTCGGAAGCTTATGGATTGACGTTGTGCGCGACAAAGGCGGCAGGCCGGACGTGCTCTCGCCGGACGGCATAAGAAGCACTCCGCTAAACCTCGACACGGTAAGCTATACGCCCGGGTACAAGTGGTTTAATTTCGCCTTCTACGGCGATGAAATGCTTACGCCAGGCAAATACTGGATAATACTCAGGCATTCGAAAGACGCGGTTGTGAATTGGTTTTATATGCCCGGCAACCAGTACGGCTCGCCGGACGACGCCCGCTCGACCGCAACGGGCATAGACTGGTCAAACATAATGAACCTTGACTTCAACTTCAAGGTTAAAGGCGTATTCAAGGCGAATTGAGTTGGAGCGGTTGGTTGATTGGGGTTAAAACTAGGGGCGGGTCACATATACCGTCTTTCATGCAGGGGACGCTGGAGCGTCCCATGATGCGTTCCCACGCAGGAGCGTGGGAACGATAAAAGGTTAAATGTTTATCGCTTATTAAGAATTATTGGATCCAAGATAGGCAATCCAGCGGATGTATAATACGCCCCGTTGATTCCAGCGGTAAGCATTGGAATGGGATTGTATATGTTAAAAGAAATAAGGATTGATTCTGCGAAAGGTAAAGAGCGCTGGGTTGCGCATTTCGACATCCTTGGCGTAAGTGAATTAATCAAATCGAAACGCTTGAACCAAGTGTCGTAGGGCGGGTTACACCCGCCGCCTTTCAGAGTGTGACGCCGTTCATGCTTTACTAATTGCTATTGAAAATATATTATAATCTTCTAAACTTGGAGAAGTAGCAAAATCTTATGTATAGGTTGTTTTTTAGAATTCATGCCATACAGCGCATGTTTCAACGGGAAATAAGCATAGAAGACGTAAAACACGCGCTGGCAACAGGCGAGACGATAGAGGAATACCCTGATGACACTCCGTATCCGAGTAGGCTTGTTTTAGGGTGGAGAGGCGGTCGTCCGCTACATCTTGTTATCGCAGATAATAAAGAATCCGAGGAAAAGGTTTTAGTTACAGTTTACGAGCCAAGCGCAGATGCATGGGAAAAGGATTTTAAAAGGAGGAAGACAAAATGAAGTGCGTAATTTGCAAACATGGCGAAACTCGTTCCGGTAAATCAACAGTGACGCTTGAGCGAAAGAGTACTACGCTTGTCATTAAAGATGTTCCAGCGCAAGTCTGCGTAAACTGTGGTGAAGAGTATGTAGCCGAAGAAATTACATTGCGGCTTCTGAAGGCCGCTGAAGAGGCGGTAAAAGCCGGAGTAAAGGTGGATGTACGCGAGTATGTAGCGGCGTGAGAAGAATTATGGTGGATGAATTAGTTGATTGGCGGGTCACGTTACCATTATGTAAGGAGCGTTGGATCGTTTGTATGATAAAATTACAGAAGATTTAATTGAAGTGGCTGGTGTGAGCCGCCATATGCTTGATGGTGCAGAATATAAGCTTGTAAAAGAGGCATTGCGCCTTACACGTTTAAAAACAAAAAAAGAAGTCGTAAATTACGCGCTAAGCGAGCTTGTGCGGAAAAGAAAGAGGAAAGGATTGCTTGAATTGGAGGGCAGGGTGAAGTGTGAAGGCAGTCTTTCTTAAATGCGGTAGTGCTTTGTTTATATGGCATGTTTAAAAACTGCCAATTTGGCCATATAGCAGATTTACCCCCGTCGTTGTTTCCTGCGAAGTTGGCCGGGCGTGGTTATTTTCACAGTGTCGAAAAGCAGGTTCCATTCTTTTTCAGTAAATACCCCCTTTTCAACTGATACGGCCTTTATTGTTCTGCCGCTCTCAAGCGCCTCCTTGGCGACTTCCGAGGCCTTTTCATATCCGATAAAAGTATTAAGCACTGTTGCAAGGCCTGCTGAATCTTCAAAATGCTCGGCACACTTTTTTTTGTCCGCCGTAATGCCGATTACGCAATTTTGCGTGAAGGCTTTTACGGCGTTCTCAAGCAATTCGGTTGTATGCAATATATTGCAATTTATAACCGGCGTCATGACGTTAAGCTCAAGCTGGCCTGCTTGACCAGCCATTGTAATTGTCAGGTCGTTGCCGATAGCTTGAAAACAAACCATGCTGAGCATTTCCGCCATTACAGGGTTTACCTTGCCCGGCATTATAGAAGAGCCGGGTTGAACGGCCGGAAGTTTTATTTCGCCGATGCCGGTATTCGGGCCGGAGCTTAAAAGCCGCAAATCGTTGGCAATTTTTATAAGCTCGACTGAGAGGCCTTTAAGCGCGCCGGAATAGGCAATAAAGTCAGCTACGCTACTTAACGCAGTAAAGGCGTCGGGCGCGGGTTTTAAATCTTTTATCAAAGAGGCTTTTTTCAGTTCGCAAAGAATCGTCTTGGCGTACTTTAAATGCGTGTTTATGCCGGTGCCGACTGCCGTCCCTCCAAGGCCGATATTTTTAAGCGCTTCCTGCGCGGTTTTTACGCGCTCAGCGGAGTTTTTTATTGACGACGCGTACGCGCCAAATTCCTGCCCGAGGCGTATTGGAACGGCGTCTTGCAAATGAGTTCTGCCGGATTTTATAATATTGTCGAACTGCCGAGCTTTGTTGCTTAACGCTCTTTCGAGCGCAGTGAGCGCGTTAATCAGCGAAGTGGATGCCGAGATGGCAGAGAGCCGCATGGCAGTGGGGTAAACGTCGTTGGACGATTGGCTCATGTTCACGTGGTCGTTGGGGTGCACAAGGCAATAGTCGCCGCGTTTGCCTCCAAGGAGTTCTTCAGCCCTGTTAGCGATTACTTCGTTGGCGTTCATGTTGTGCGAAGTGCCTGCCCCTGCCTGATACGCGTCCACAATAAATTCGTTGTGCAATTTACCTGATATTATTTCTTGTGACGCCTGAATAATAGCTCTTGCCCTTTTTTTATCCAGAAGGCCAAGCGTTTGGTTCGCTTTTGCCGAGGCGAGCTTTACAATTGCAGTGGCTTTGATAAAGACAGGTTTTGGAGTTATTGCGCTTATAGGGAAGTTTTTAGCGGCGCGGCAAGTCTGTATGCCGTAGTACGCTTTTATGGGAACTTTTACTTCACCGAGAAAATCTTTTTCAATCCTGAAGGCGGCTTTGCGAGACGGCATATGTTTTCTCCCTATGGGGCGCGGCGTTAGAAAAAAAGGTCATTTGCAGTTTAATTTTTCTCAGGTTAATTGCGCTACCCCCCTCCCTGCCCTCCCCCGCAAGGGGGGAGGGGAAAAGGAAGTTGCCCATATGAGGGAGAGGGAAAAATATCTATATTGAGCGTAGAGGAAACCCGAGCGGATTAAGATTCCGCGCAGTGTGCTACGGGGCAGTTCAGTCTTTAATAATTCTTCTGTCAGCATAGAGCGGGCCGCTGATGTCAATGTGGCCTGCGATTGTTTCAGTTGTTTTACCGTCAACGAGCATTTGCACTTTTTTTATTGTTGGAAAATTTAGCGTTATGGTATCAACGATGGCGTATACCGTTTGCATTTCCCCTGAAGAGCCGCCAGGGTGTTTTTCAATTAAATCTTTTGACAGGTTTACAAAAGCAGTGTCGTCTTTGAGCGTTACGCCAAGAAGTTTTGTGCCTGCCGGCACTGTGCGCTCAAGCGCTTTTGAGCGCGGCCCGGAAAACAGCTCGGCAAGCGCGAATGAAAGCTCGTCCGTGTCAGAGCCTTTTTTTATCCGCCTGACTTCGCTTTTAAGATACAGTCCTGTTTCTTCGCTGAAAAAAAGGTTTATATCTTTAAACGCCTCTTCCGGCTTGTGCGTTAGCGTTGGTTTGATTGGTTTATGAGTAGTAGGATATAGCGTTGTAAGTTTGCCGCCGAAAAAGCTGAACAGCGCCAACCCGGCAATAACGGTTATAACCGCCGTTATTATAATTGTTTTATACGCGCCGCCCTTTTTCCTTTTTTTATGGCGCGGGCCTGTGTTTTGCGAATTATTTTTTTTTGCCATTTCAGTTGCCTTCAAGGCGCGCAAGCTTTGCCTTGGAGAGCCTTACGCCGAAGAATTTTTTGCCGACCTTGATAAACCGCTCAGGTGAGTCTGTTACGAAAAATTTGTGCCGTGCTTCGGTTTTCCTGCGGGTAAGCTGGCCTGATTCAGAAAGCATTCTTTTTACCTCGCCGGCGGTAGCCTCGGCTGAATCGATAAGCTTAACCTTGTTGCCCATAACCTTGTTAATAATATCCTTTAAAAGAGGGTAGTGGGTACACCCAAGCACAAGCGTGTCAATTCCGATATTTTTTATTTCTGACAGGTACTCTTTGGCAACGCCGAGCGCTATTTTATTATTCGTCCAGCCTTCTTCAACAAGCGGCACAAAGAGCGGGCAGGCCGAGGTATATGTTTTAATTCCGCGGTCTGCCGTATTTATTGTTTTTGTGTAGGCGCTGCTTTTTATAGTGCCTTCAGTGCCGATAACGCCTATTTTTTTGGTTTTAGTGACAGCCACTGCGGCCTTGGCGCCGGGCCTTATGACGCCGACAACCGGTATGTGAAGCTGTTTTTCAAGCCGGGTCAGCGCGTAAGCCGATGCCGTGTTGCAGGCAACCACAAGAAGCTTTATGTCGTGTTTCAAAAGAAACGCCGCGTCTTCAAACGCATACCGCACGACTGTTTCTTTTGATTTACTGCCGTACGGCACTCTTGCCGTGTCTCCGAGGTAGACGGTGTTTTCATACGGTAGAAGCTTGGCTATTTCGCTAAGAACCGTAAGCCCGCCGATGCCGGAGTCGAATACCCCTATTGGTTTATCGGC
This sequence comes from bacterium, assembly GCA_004298725.1. GTDB lineage: Bacteria > Desulfobacterota > GWC2-55-46 > GWC2-55-46 > GWC2-55-46 > SCQA01. The sequence goes on along the minus strand of SCQA01000054.1, from coordinate 3,850 downwards.
GCTGTTTTTTTCTGAGATCTTTTTCATGGCAGGCGTTATTATATTATATAGCAAAAAAAAATTAAACTATTTAATCGAGCGCTCGCAAGTTGTGCTTTGTCAACAAACGGCTCAATTCCGTTTGACATATCCCTTGTCGTTGTGCAAAAATTTATTATGGAGAACGCCGAAATAGCCAGAATATTTTACGAGATTGCCGACCTTCTTGAGGTAAACGGCGAAAACCCGTTTCGCGTGCGCTCTTACCGAAATGCCGCCGACGTAATAGACGGCATGCCGGAGAGTCTTAAAACTCTTGCCCAAAAAGGCGAAGACGGCCTTAAAGGCATACACGGCATAGGAGACAGCATTCGCGAGAAGATATTTGAATTGCTTGCGACCGGCAAATGCGGGTTGTTAGAAGAAATTTTAAAACAGATGCCGGTTGGAATATTAGACATACTCAGGGTTTCAGGCATAGGGCCTAAAAAAGCGGGCGCTCTTTACAGCGCTCTCGGCATTGCCACGCTTGAAGACCTCGCGGAGGCGGCAAGTTCCGGCAAGTTACGCTTGCTCGACGGTTTCGGGGAAAAGACAGAGGCCAAGATTTTACGCTCAATTAAAAGCCTGAAGGCGATGTCGGGTGTTTTTAAATTATCGCTTGCGAGGCCATACGCTTTGACGCTTACGGAGTATTTAGGCAAGGTTCACGGCGTAACGGCTTGCGAAGCGGCTGGAAGCGTCAGGCGGTGGAAAGAGACGGCAGGAGACATTGACATACTTGCCGCGTGCGATAACGCCGAGGTTGTAATGGAGAGGTTTACAACACACCCTGACGTAAAAGACGTTATTGCCAAAGGCGCGGCAAAATCGTCCGTAATGCTGAGGGTTGGCATTCAGGCGGATTTGCGCGTGGTTGATGAAAAGTGCTATGGCGCGGCGCTTCTGTATTTCACAGGCTCTAAGGCGCATAACGTGGCTCTGCGTGACATGGCAAAGAGAAAGGGGCTGAAGATAAACGAGTACGGCGTTTTTAGCGTAAAAGGCGAAAAATGGCTTGCCGGAAAGACGGAGGAAGACGTTTATAAAGCAATGGGGCTTGCTTGGATACCGCCGGAACTGCGTGAGAATAAGGGTGAGCTTATTGTTGCTCAGAGCAAAAAAACGTTCCGTTTGCTTGAAATTGCCGACCTGCGCGGCGACCTGCATTGCCATACGTCTGAGAGCGACGGAAGTTACTCGATAGAGGATATGGCCTTCGCCGCCATGTCGCGCGGATACGAATATTTGGCGATTACCGACCACTCAAAGGCCGTCGGAGTGGCGCACGGATTAAATGAAGAACGCGTTGTAGCGCAGATGGAGCGCATAGACGCCGTTAACGCTAAACTTAAAAAGCGGGGTAAGAACTTTACAATCTTAAAAGGCGCAGAGGTTGACATACGCGCTGACGGGACGCTTGACCACCCGGACGGCGTTCTGGACAGGCTTGATTTAGCCGTTGGCGCGGTGCATTCGTCGTTTAATATGGACATAAAGGAGATGACCGCGCGAATAGTGCGCGCGATAAAAAGCGGCAAGATTGACGTTCTCGCGCACCCGACAGGTAGGCTGATAGGAGCAAGGGAGCCTTATGCCGTTGACATGGAAATTGTCATGGACGCGGCCAAAAAGCACGGCGTTGCCCTTGAGCTTAACTCCTATCCGGACAGACTTGACCTTAATGATGTCCACTGCAACCTTGCCAAGCATAAGGGCGTGATGGTGGCGTTGTCAACGGATTCGCACAGCGTATATAATTTTGAAAATATCATTTACGGCGTGCATACCGCGCGGCGCGGCTGGCTTGAAAAAGCGGATATTCTCAATACCATGCCGCTTAGCGCTCTTTTAAGGCATATAAGAGCGCGTAGGGGGCTTTGAGTTATTTTCGCGGTTCGAGTACCCCGCTATAGGTAGCCGTGATTGTCAGCAATGTTTTTGCCTTAATTTATAGCTCGGCTTTGATTCGCTTTTTTAGGTTGAGTTTTTGTAGAAACAAGGCGTTAGCCTATATCTTTAGCCTTAAATTTTAACAGGACTATTTAGCCGCTCATAATAAAAATAATTCCGTTGTGGAGGAGGGTGGATTAGTAACCATAGATTTATAGACTATGTAACTTGTCTTACAAAGGCAAAAAAGGTTGACAATAGGTACATTTTTGACGATAATTAGTGATAAGGCCGTAGCATAAGCCTATAATCGCTAAGGGTGCAAAATGAGACGCTTGTTAACCCTATATATTGTCTGCTTGGCAGTTTTGTTATGCGGAAGCGGCTATACTTTTGCTACTTCTGTAAGCAACTATCCTTCCGGCACACCTACAAGCGGTCTTAACCAATCAAGGCATAATATGGGCTCCGGCGGTCAGGTGCTTCGTGTTTATAACGGAACATCCGAAGTATGCGTATTCTGTCATACCCCGCATCATGCCAATGCATCAGTATCGCCGGCTCCCATATGGAACAGAGCAAACTCGGCCACTGCTGTTTACAAAGCATACGGCACTACGCTTGCGGGTTCTAACGTAAGCGCCGTAGGCTCGGTATCGCTTGCCTGCCTTAGTTGCCATGACGGCGTTACCGCGTTTGACAGCCTTGTGAACCCGCCAGGTGACGCGACTGGCATTTATCCGGCAGGGCAGGAGATGAACTGGCGTTTTATGATGCCTGGGGGCGGTCCGTCGCTTGTAGCCACGATACATAAATTTGACACGAGCGCCGCTGGCTCGTGCGTAGTTTGCCATGAGTGGTTATACGGCTTGCCTGCCCCTGTTTACAGGCTTACTACAGGCGTTGACCTTACGAACTCCCATCCCGTGTCAATAACCTATAATCCGGCCGTGTCAACTTCTCTCAGGCCAAAGAGTACGGTGCTAAGCAGTATTGACCTCGTAACCGGACTTAATACCACTGCCGGGCAATCATTTGGCAATAATCTTCAGCAAAACAGATGGGCTGTAAAAGGCTTTATATCGAATACGGCGACAATTCAAGACCTTTTAAGGAATGACAAGGTGGAATGTTCCTCCTGCCACGACCCGCACTTTAAAAACCTCAGTTGGGATGAAGTGGAGCCGTTGGCTTATGGCGGTCTTGCCGGCGCAGGCTGGTGCGGCACATCGGAAAGTTGCGGTGACGGAGCTTTTTTAAGAAGGGTAGGTGGAAATACCGGTAGCGCAATATGCAGAACCTGCCATACGAATTGAGATTGGGCGGTTAGCTGTTAGTGTCGAGCGCTATGTGGCGTTTGATTATATAGTTGTCAGTTTTAGAATCTTTACTGTCAGCACCATCCCTCTGATTGCGCGCCTTGCCGGCGTCGAGCCGCTCCTCCTTCACTTATTACCATGTTAGTCTCAACGTCAGCCATAGTTAAAGCGTAAAAGCTTTAGCAACTATGAATTTGCCTTCATAATTGTTCCCTCTAAGATGTCAACTTTTCCTCGCCCTTATTCGTATTATGGTTTTGCATCCGCAATTTTTACCGGCTTTATCAATCGGCTGTGCTGACATCTGTTTGTCGTAAATCAGTCAACAGAGCAACGCAAAACCAAATTTAGTGTATTAATAGCAATATTTACTGTAAAAACTATTGACAAACGGTGTTATTTTGATGATAATTTAAATGTTTTACATATAGCATAAGCTTGTTACAGCAAGGGAAGCCAAATGAGATTGCCGTTCATCACGTATATTTCCTGCTTGGCGGTTTTGCTTTGCGGTAGCAGTTATACTTTTGCTACTTCTGTAAGTAACTATCCTTCCGGCACACCTACAAGCGGTCTTAACCAATCAAGGCATAATATGGGCTCCGGCGGTCAGGTGCTTC
>SCQA01000053.1 GCA_004298725.1 bacterium | reverse complement strand
TTTTTATCATGACAATTCCTCTTTGTAACGCGTCCCGCCTGCCTATGCCCTTTTAATAATGGCCGAAGAAGCCGAACAGAACAAAAGAAGCGCGAGGCCAGCCAGAACGTAAAAGCCGAGGCCTGTAAATAGCGTTGCCGTGAAGCCGAATGTTATCGAAATGCACACGCTAAGCACGGACGACACGACAGACGTCGCTCCGTTTACGGCCCAGAACCACGGCGTATGAGCCTTTAAAGACTGTTGCGCGAGCGACATGCCCAGCGGAAACGGCATACCCATAAAAAACCCGAGAGGCAAAATGAATATCAACGCCATTGCAATGCGCGCTGTAATGCCGCTTTTTGCAAATGACGAAAGCACCGTTGGTTGCGCGTATATTACAAATAACAGCAGAACTGCTATGGCGCACATAACGGCGACTATATGCCCGCTTTTAAGGCCGCCTTTAGTAAAGGCTCCGCTTACTACCGAACCGAGGCCGCTTGACAAAAGCATGGCGAATATGACGACCGTTATGGAATATATCGGGTGCCCCAAGAATATTATGAGCCTTTGCAAAAGCGCTATTTCCACAAGTATATAACCGAAGCCTATCGAGCCGAAAAAGACAAGGCCGAGCGCTCCGGCTGAAAAAGGCATTTTCACGGCGCTTCCGGTTTCGCGCTTGGTCTTGATCAAAAGCGGGCCGAATATAAAGACTATACATAGTGCAATGCTTACGAACATCAGTATAAAGAGCATGGTAATACCCTTCAGGTTGAACCTCTGCTCGTTGAAATCAACCTTCTTGCCGGCGAAGATGTCTTTAAGCCGGAGCATATAAAAGAAAAACGGCCTGTCGTCCGTTGACGGGCTTAGGTCAACAAGCGCCGTATCGTAAAAACTTTGTTTGCCGGCGTTGTCTATGACATCTTTGAATACCGGCTCCTGATACCCGGCCGGATTATAAACAAATTTGAACTTCAACGCGTCAACTGCGGCCGTCAGTTTTTTTATGTCCGTTTCCGAGAAAGGCTTTTTGCTGATAAGTATGGTGCCGGAAGGCATGTAGTTGCTGATGTCGTTTCTTACTATCGCTATGTGTTTGCCCGGCTCTTTAACGCCCTCGTTTTTAAGCGTAACGGTTGCCAGCGTGGCAAGCCTCATAAGCTGGGCCGGATAATCCGGGCTGAACCACCTGTTAAACGAGAGTATGCCGTCGGGCGTAAGGTGGTCGTAAAATATCTTCCAGCCCTCTATTGTAAAGAGGCTGTTCTCGGCAAGCGAAAAGGCCCCGGCGGTGGTGGCCGACCACGTGGCTATGCAGGACGCCTGTATTATGTCGAACTTATCGTCGCTTCTCGTTATGGCGCTTCTCGCCTCGTCGGTTATTATCTTTACGCCGGGAAGCCTGTCAAGGTGCCCGGTCATGTCGGCGAAGTAAAAATTAAGCATCTCAAGAGTTCTGTTGTTTATCTCCGCTCCCGTGACCTCCTTCTGACCGAAGACCTTTGCCGCGAGTA
>SCQA01000052.1 GCA_004298725.1 bacterium | reverse complement strand
TAAAATTTAAGCGCGTTGCCGCCGGTGGTGGTTTCAGGGCTTCCGTACATTACGCCTATTTTGTGGCGTATCTGGTTTATGAATATCATACATGTCTTGCTTTTGCTTATGGTGGAGGTGAGCTTTCTCAAAGCCTGGCTCATAAGCCTTGCCTGAAGGCCCATGTGGGAGTCTCCCATGTCGCCCTCAAGCTCTGCCCTCGGCACAAGCGCGGCGACGGAGTCAATGATTATAAGGTCGACTGCGCCGCTTCTTATAAGGACGTCCGCTATTTCAAGGGCCTGCTCGCCTGTATCCGGCTGTGAAAGAAGAAGGTCGTCGGTATTCACGCCGAGCTTTTTAGCGTAAGTAAGGTCCAGCGCGTGCTCCGCGTCAATAAACGCTACGGCACCGCCGGCCTTTTGCGCCTCAGCCGCTATATGAAGCGTAAGAGATGTCTTGCCGGAGGCCTCCGGCCCGAATATTTCAACTACCCTGCCCCTTGGCACGCCGCCTATGCCAAGCGCGATGTTCAACGCCGGACTGCTTGTTGATATTACTTCAATGTCCTCCGGCGTGCCGTCTTTTCCAAGGCGCATTATCGAGCCTTTGCCAAACTGCTTTTCTATTTGCGTTATGGCGAACTCTATTGCCTTTGTCTTATTAGTTGACGCGGCAGACGCGGCGGAACTGTCGGCAGACTTGCCCTTACCCTGAGAAGTCGCGGAGCTGGACATAATGGCTGTACCCCCACCTATATTTTATTTACGGGCGGCTCTAAAAATCACCCTTTTTAGAGGTACCCTTACGGTCAGGCCTATGAAAACCGCATACCGCACTTACCTTTTAACACAGCCTGTTGGCCTGTTCAAGTCTTTTGCGCTTTAAAGACTATGAAGAGTGAATGGTGAACGGCAACGCTGAATGGTTAGTAGCGAGCAATTGGCGTCTTCTATTAACTATTAACTCTCTTGAACCTGTTAATTAAAAAAACTTACTTTTTCAAGGGCTTTATACTCCGCGCCTTTGGCGCTTAAACGGCTTTCAAAAAGCACCAATGAACCAGCGCTGAAGGTCTGTTTTTGCGACTGCCCAAGCGCCTCTACCGCCTTGCCGCAATGCCTCGCGTCCGTGCCGGTCTTGAACCTCGCAAGCGTCAAATGAGGCTTAAAAGGCCTGCCTTCCTTTTCAAAACCAACGTCAAATAACGCCTTCTCCAACCTGTCTTGAAGCTGACTTAGCATTGCGTTTTCATTAACGCCTACCCATAAAACACGAGGGTTTTTAAGGCTTGGAAATGCCCCTAAACCCTCAACTGTTACAGTAAACACTTTTACACTTTCAGTAGCTTTTTCTAACGCTTCCTTTATGGCTGTTAGCCTGCCTTTATCAACATCGCCAAGAAATTTAAGCGTTAGATGAATATTTTCAGGCCTAACAAAACCAATGCCGCTTAAACCCTCTGATTTAAGGCCGTGTTGAGTGTCAGATAGCATTTTTATGACGTTCTCCGGCAGTTCTATGGCAACAAAAGCCCTTATATTATTGGCGGAGTCGTCAGGCATAATTTCAACTGTCCAGAAATTCTATAAGCAGATTCAAGGCGGCGCAAGCGGAGCGTTTTTTTATCGCGGTTCTGTTGCCTTTAAAATGAAACTCTCGCACAACGCGCTTTTTCGGGCTGTCAACGCATATAAATACCGTACCTACGGGTTTTTCAAAGCTCCCGCCGGACGGCCCGGCAATACCGGTAATAGCCACGCCGATAACGGATGAAAGTTTTTTTCTAACCCCGAAAGCCATCTCCACCGCTGTTTGCGCCGATACCGCGCCGTATTTCTTGAGAGTTCCGGCCTTAACGCCAAGAAGCTTCATTTTAACATCGTTGGAATAAGCCACAATGCTTCCGACAAAATAATCCGAGCTTCCGGCTATGTCCGTCATCATGCTTGAGGCAAGCCCTCCGGTGCATGACTCGGCAAACGCGACAGTCAAACTCCGCTTGCCGTCTTTCAAAAGCCTTCCGGCAATTACGGCGGCAGAACCGCCTTTTTTTAAGCAGTTATCCGGTTTTTTATCAGCCATAACGCCGCCTGAGCGCATATATTGGCAAATACTCCGGCAACAACGTCGTCAAGCGTTATGCCGATTCCGCCGCGTATGCGTCTGTCTACTTGCCTTATTGGAAAGGGTTTCAGAATATCAAAAAACCTGAAAAAAACAAAAGCTATAATGACATTGACAGCGGTAAACGGTATAAGGAATATTGAAATCAGATAGCCTGTTATTTCATCGCACACAACCTGAGGCGGGTCGCTTTTTCCAAGCATTATCGCCGTTTCGCCTGCCGTGTAAACGCTGACGCAAAAGACAAACAAAATAAAGGCCGCCTGAGCGTAAAGCGGCCACGCGGAAATTAAATACGCTATAGGCACGCCGACAAGCGTGCCTATAGTGCCGGGCATAAACGGAAAATATCCGGTATATGCCCCTGTTCCAATAAATTTAATTATGTTTTTTTTCAAAGCGAGCCGAGCCTGCGCCATACAACAGGTATTAGTTTCGCATTTTCAACCTTCTCCACCCCAATCTGATGAAAGAGAAGTAATACGAGCAACCACCTTTACCCGTTGCCAAATACGCCTTTAATTACCTTGCCGAGCATGCTTATGGTATATGGCTTTGATACGACGCCTTTAAAGCCGTATTTATCATAGTCGGCCATTATGGGGTCGTTAGAATAGCCGCTTGACACTATCACGCTGGCGTTCGGGTCAATACTCAAAAGCTGTTTTACCGTATCCTTGCCGCCCAAGCCGCCCGGCACTGTAAGATCGAGTATGACAAAAACATACGGCTTGCCTGAGGTCATGGCCTCTTTGTACTTCATAACGGCCTGCTCGCCGTCTGGAGCAAGATCCGGCTCGTAGCCGAGTATGGTCAGCATCTCGCCTGAAACTTCCCTTACCACGTCTTCATCGTCCATAACAAGCACCCTGCCTTTGCCTGTCATGCCGGACGAAAAAACTTCTGTCGAGACATTTTCCATGACTACGGCAGACCCGGCCGCGGGAAGGTAAATTCGCACTGTAGTGCCTTTGCCATGCGATGAGTCTACGATTATAGCGCCGTTGTGTTTTTTTACAATGGAATATGAGACCGCAAGACCAAGTCCGCTACCTGCTGTTTTTGTGGTAAAAAACGGGTCGAATATTTTTGTAAGATTGTTTTCAGGTATGCCGCAACCCGTGTCTTTTACCGACACCAGCACGTATCTGCCAGGCTTTAGCGGCGCTACAACCTCCGCAGACGGCGTAACTTCAACGTTATCAGCGGAAATATGTATTACGCCGGCGCCGTCCATGGCGTAAACGGCGTTCATGACCACGTTGTTTATAACCTGCGCTATCTGCCCTTCGTCAACCACCGCGTGCCACAACTCTTTTGGCAACGCGCAATCAACAAGAACGCCGGAATCTTTAATGGCGAATGCCGCGGTGTTATGAATAAGGCCGTCAATAGGCGCCGCCTCCATAACAGGCTCGCCGCCGCTTGAAAAGGTAAGCAGTTTCTTTGTCAGCCCTCTGGCGCGAAGCGCGGCTTTTTCAATATCGCCGAGCACTTCAAAGGCCTTATCGTTGCGGTTGATGTATTTTTTAGCTATGCCGACGTTACCGAGAACTCCAACAAGCAGATTATTAAAATCATGCGCGATGCCGCCGGCGAGCGTGCCTATTGTTTCGAGCTTTTGCGCCTTTATAGCTTCTTCCTGCATCTTTCTAATTTCAGTTACGTCCTGCGCGGTTCCAACAAGGCGCACAGCCTTGCCGGACGCGTCAAGGATAACATCGGCGTACACATGAAGCGTCTTTATTTTTTTCTCAGGGGTGACAATCCTGTAATCTATCGTATAAGGCACTTTGTCTTGCACAGTCTTTGAAACGACTTGCTTGACGCGTTCCCTGTCGTCAGGATGAATACATCTTATAAGAGCGTTAAAATCTCCGTCAAACTCTCCGGGGCTTACTCCGAATATGTCGTAAACCTCGTCGCTCCATGTTATTTTATTTGTAGAAAGGTCGCGCTCCCAGCTTCCCATCTTCGCCACGCACTGGGCGTCTTTCAGAAGTTTCTCGCTCTTTTTAAGCGCCTCGGAAACGCGCTTTATCTCTGTTATATCCGTTGATATGCCGCATAAGGAACCCTGTATGGATGGTATGGTAAACTTGAGCGAAATATATGTATGCTCTACGCCGTCCGAGTGCATCGCCGTCTCCTCGAACTCACAAGGAGAATTGGCTTCGACAACCTTCTTGTCATTAGCCCTGTACACGTCAGCAAACTCTTTTGGAAATAAGTCGTAGTCCGTTTTTCCAACGAGGCTTTGCTTGGACTTATTAAAAAGCCTATCGTAATGTTTGTTCACGAAAACAAAACGCCCGGCTTCGTCCTTCAGGTATATAACGGCCTGCGAATTGTCCAATATGGCGCTTAACATGGCGTTGGTCTTATTAAGCGCTTCCTCGGCGCGTTTTCTTTGTAGCTCAAGCGCGGCGCGGGAAGCGAATATAGAAAGTATCCTCTGTAAATCCGGCTTTTCAGACATGGGTTTGTCGTCCATGACGGCGAGAATGCCTATTGTAGCGCCGGAACTGTCGTTAAGAAGCACGCCGATATAGCTGTCAATGCCCATTTCAACAAGCAAATGGTCATTAGGAAAAAGTTTTTTCACTGCCTGCGGATAATAACCGAGTTTATGCGCTACAACCTGTTCACAGGGCGTATCTTTAAGATAATATTGAATATTAGTAACAAACTTGCCGTCATCCCACATCGCAAGTATACGCACTGGGTCGGTTACCGCGCCGGTAAGCTCGCTTATAAACGCACAGCGAAGACCGGTAGCTGATGCGAGATTTTTTACGAATAAATGCAAAAACTCGTCTCCAGCCACGGCTTGAGTGCCTTCAAGTATGGCGCGAAGCACGTCTCCCATGCGTTGGCGATCTTCAATTTCGCTTCTAAGCGCGGCATTCGCCTGCAAAAGCTCATCGGTTCTTTCTTTTATTTTATTGACAAGCTCTTCTTTTTGTTTTTTACTTGCGGTTATATCCCGTTTCACGCCAAGGCAATATTCAATGCCGCCAAGCGTAAAAGGGTTTGACGTCATCTCAATCCATATTTCACCGCCATCCTTCTTTTTCATGCGCACCTCAGACGCCAACCGTCCGGTACGCCACACTGTTTTACCGCGTTCAAACGCGTCTGCGACGTCCTCCGGAAAAAGCAAGAGGCTTACGTCTGACTTAAGAAACTCCTCCTTCGTATAGCCGAACATCCTGCATCCGGCATGGTTGACGTCCTTATACCTTCCCTGCATGTCAATTACGAACATGCCGTCAATGGCCGTTTCAAACACCATGCACCAGTAATTGCCCTGGTCGCAAGTGCCGGTTTCGCGTGTTCCGCCTAAAAACAGTTCGCGCCCGCCGCTGTTTTTATTGCTACTCTTCTTTGCCATTTCAGCCTCTATATCAAACGCTATTTAAGCGCCTTGTTAAAGTTAAGGCACCTCTGATTAATTCTTTTACGCAGTCAAAAGGTATCGGGTATCAATTTTGAGATGTCTTTTCCAATAACCGTTACCAGTCTTTTCCTCACCTTTACCCCTCACCCTACCCTCTCCCGCGAGGGGAAAGGAAAAAAAATAATCAAACCTTACTTAAACCATGGGCCTGTCAAGCGTCCGGTACTGCACGGCCTCGGCAACGTGGTGAACCTCTATCTTTTCCGCGTTGTCGAGATCCGCTATCGTCCTTGCTACTTTTAATATTCTGACGTACGCCCTTGCCGAAAGGCCAAGCTTGTCAACGGCGATTTCAAGAAGCCTGTGCGAGTCGCCGGATACTTCACAATGTTTTTTTATCTGCCTCGGGGTCATCCTGCTGTTTGAAAAAATCTTTTTATCTTTTAAGCGCTCCGCCTGCAACGCCCTTGCCGCGTCAACGCGCTTTTTCACGTCCGCGGACGCTTCCGCGCGCGATTCTTTCGTAAGCTCGCCGAACCTTACCGCCGGAACTTCGCAATGAATATCTATGCGATCAAGCACCGGGCCGGAGAGCTTTGACCTGTATTTGAGCACCTGCAGGGGCGAGCAAACGCATTCCTTGTGAACGTCGCCGAGAAAGCCGCACGGGCAAGGGTTCATGGCGCCGACAAGCATGAACTCAGCAGGGTAAGCTATGGACGCCGCGGCCCTTGATATAACCACCATGCCGTCTTCAAGCGGCTGACGAAGCACCTCAATGGCGCTTTTACTGAACTCCGGGAATTCATCAAGAAAAAGAACGCCGTTATGGGCAAGGGAAACCTCGCCCGGCCTTGGTACCTTGCCGCCGCCGACAAGCCCTGCTTCGGATATTGTATGATGGGGTGAACGGAAAGGACGGCCGGTAACAAGGCCGTCAACGGAACTGAGCGTGCCCGCGACGCTGTGCACCTTGGTGGTTTCTATAGCCTCGGCAAGCGTCATGTCTGGCAGTATAGTGGGAAGCCTTCTCGCGAGCATGGTCTTGCCGGAGCCGGGCGGGCCTATCATAAGCAGGTTATGCCCTCCGGCGGCGGCCACTTCAAGCGCCCTTTTCACGTGCGCCTGCCCCTTGACCTCCGACAGGTCCGGCTCATGCGCGCCGCCATGGGCAAACAACAAACTTCTGTCAGCGATAAACGGCTCCATCCGCGCCTCTCCGTTAAGAAATTCAACGAGCATGGACAGATGCGTCACACCGTAAACCTCAACGCCAACAACAAGGCCTGCTTCTTTTTTATTCTCATCCGGAAGGATCAGCTTTTTGCCGGCAGTTTTGGCGCATACGGCCATGGAAAGCGCGCCGCGCACGGGCCTGATGCCGCCGTCAAGGGAAAGCTCTCCCGCCACCATGTAATCATTCAGAGAATCGTTCTTTATTATTCCTTCAGCTTTGAGTATGGCCACGGCGACAGGCAAGTCGAAACCGGTGCCCTCTTTTTTAAGATGGGCGGGGGCGAGGTTTACTGTGATTCTCTTCGGGGTAAGCGCGTAACCGGAGTTTTTAATAGCTGAACGGACACGGTCTTTGCTTTCTTTAACAGCATTGTCCGGCAACCCAACGGTTGAAAAAACCGGCATTCCCCTCGAAATGTCAACCTCGACTATAACCGGATAAGCGTCTATGCCAAATGTCGCGCTGCTTAAAATCCTTGCCAGCATTATTACTTCCGTTCAAAGATGATGAAGTATTTTAATAAAAGCAAAAAAAGCCATAAACGTAACTTTTATTATACTGGAATGAATATAACAATTATAGCACAAAAAACAGGATAAACTACTCCGATAAGGAACCGGTACTAACTCCCCCTGCCCCCTCTTAATTTAAGAGGGGGTTTTTCAGTATTCACTCGTCCATCGCCACTGCCTTTACCGCTTTACCCCCGCGTCAAGGCTTTCCTTGAAATAACCGTTTACGTTATCAAGGGCGCAAAAGCTTCCGCACATCGTGCAGGTGTCGTTGTTTTCCGGCGCTCTGCTACCGCGTATTTCAGCGGCCCTCTCGCCGAACATGCCAAGCCTTTGCTGGTCGTCCCAGCGCAGGTCCCTTCTCGCCTTGGCCATTTCCATATCGCGGCTTTTCGCTCCAAGCTTGACCATATCGCCGGCGTGCGCGGCTATGCGCGCGGCTCTTACACCCTCTATAACGTCTTCTTTTGACGGCAACGCCAGATGCTCCGCCGGAGTTACGTAGCATATAAGGTCTGCTCCGTGCCTTGCGGCCTCCGCCGCTCCGATGGCGGCGGATATGTGGTCGTAGCCAGCCGCTATATCCGTTGTAAGCGGGCCAAGCACGTAAAAAGGCGCGTCGTTGCTCATGCGCTTTTGAAGCCTTACGTTCGCCTCTATGTCGTCAAGCGGCAAATGCCCGGGGCCTTCGCACATCATCTGACAGCCCATATCCTGACCGATTGACGCAAGCTCGCAGTTTATCAAAAGCTCCTGCACCTGCGCCCTGTCAAGGCTGTCATGCACGGCTCCGGCACGGAGGCCGTTGCCGAGGCTTAGAACGCAGTCGTATTTTTTCAAAATTTCAACGACGCGGTCGAATTTTTCGTAAAGCGGATTTTCCTTGTTGTTTTTAAGCATCCACCCCACCATGTAAGAGCCGCCCCTTGACACAAGCCCGCCGTAGCGGTAGCCCTGCTTTGAAAGCCTCTCGATCGTAAGCCTGTTTATGCCGCAATGCACCGCCATAAAAGAGATGCCCGTGGCGCACTGCTTTTCCAGCACGTCGAAAAGAAGCTCCTCGGTCAGTTTATTCGGGTCATGGTACTTTTCTATCGCCTCTTTAAACGCCTGATACAGCGGCACGCTTCCCACTGAAAGGCTTGTGGCGGAAAGCACCTCTTTTCTTATATTGTCAAGCTCCCCTCCCACTGAAAGCTCCATTAGCGTATCCGCTCCGGCCTTCTCGGCGGCAATGGCCTTTTCAACCTCGGCGCTGACGTCAATTATGTCCGACGACGTGCCTATGCTCGCGTTCACTTTTGTTCTAAGCCCCTTTCCAATGCCCACAAGCCTTGCCTTTCTGCCTGTGTTATTCGGAATAACCGCCTTACCCTCGGCTATCATTAAACGAAGGTACTCGGCGCTAACGCCGTCCGCCTTCGCGGCTTGCGTCATCTCAGCGGTAATTATGCCTTTCCTCGCGGCCTCTAACTGTGTCATCAAGCTTTTCTCCTTTTATTA
>SCQA01000051.1 GCA_004298725.1 bacterium | reverse complement strand
AAAAAATACCTGAAGAGGCAAAGGCCTGCGACGAGGCTGTGGTGGATATATTCGAGTTGACTTTGAGGCTAAAGGGAACACTTTCCGGCGAGCACGGCATTGGCATGACAAAGTCAAAGTACCTTGGCATGGAGCTATCAAGCGGCGTAATAAACATTATGAAGCAGTTGAAACAAGTGTTCGACCCAAAAGGCATTCTAAACCCTGGAAAAATATTTACCATAGACACGCTTTCTAACGATTCTGTTATCGGCGGTTCCGGCGGAAGGGCAGTAAATTTATAGGCGTTAAAGTATGAAAGAGCTGAAAAACCTTACCGAAGAATTAAGTAAATGCGTAAAGTGCGGCACCTGCCGTTCCATCTGCCCTACTTTCAGGATTATCGGCAGAGAGAGCGCGAGCGCAAGGGGGAAGCTCACGCTTATTGACGCGTATTTGAAGGGCGGCATCGGCTTAACCGAAGATTATTACAAACACATAAAAGAATGCGCCATGTGCGGCGCCTGCCGTGATTCCTGCCCAAGCGGAGTGGACACTACCGGCATTATAAACGCCGCCCGCGCTGACGCGGTAAAAAAACAGGGGCTTGGTCTTGCCACGGACTTTATATTTAAAAACGTCCTTGATTCTTCCAAGCTCATGCCTTTTGCCGTTAAGTGCGCGGCAAAGCTTCAAGGGTTGTTTTTCAAGGATTCGATAAATGAAAACGGCCTTATTTCGCGTTTTTCGCTTCCGGTTGTCGGGAGCAACAGGCTTTTGCCGCCGCTTGCCAATAAATTCTTTCTTGATATGCCGGAGGTAAAGGCGCTTCGCGCATTCAAGCCTTCTACTTTTTCAAAAGGTTCACAGCCGGTAAAGGTGGCGTTTTACGCCGGGTGCGGCGTAAATTACCTTATGCCGAACGTAGGAATCAAGTCGCTTGAAGCCGTAAAAAAGACAGGGGCCGAGGCGCTTGTACCGGATGAGCAGGTCTGTTGCGGTATGCCGGCGTATTACATGGGAGACGTTGACACGGCAAAGAGGCTCGCGCTGAAAAACATCGAGGCGTTTGAAAAATACGATTGCGATTACATTGCCACCGCGTGCGCCACTTGCACGCACGGGCTGAAAAATGTATTTAAAGAGCTTCTTAGCGGCGAGTCCCCTGAAGTAAGGGCGCGTGTTGACGCTTTTTGCTCAAAGGTAAAGGATATAACCGAGCTGTTGGCAGGCATACTTAAATACAAAGGCGACGGCGGAGCAAAATTCGCCGACGGCCAAAAGCGTATTGTCACATACCACGACCCGTGCCATCTTAATAGAAATCAGGGCATACGGGACGAACCAAGGGAGCTTATTCAAACGAACAAATCCGTTGTCTTTAAGCAGATGAAGTTTCCGTGCAGTTGTTGCGGGCTTGGCGGCGGGCTAAGCGTAACTAATTACGAAGTGTCGTCCGCCATTGTAAAGCGCAAGGCCGATTCCGTTAAAGAGTCCGGCGCGCAGATAGTGGCAACGGCGTGCCCGGGTTGCATAGTCCAGATAAAAGACGGCCTTCACAGATACGGCGTTGACGCGAAAGTGGTGCATGTAGTAGAACTCTTGTAGGCCCGGATAAAACCATTCAATGCTCTATTTCGCCTTCTGCATACATAACCACCAGCCTGCCGGAAACTTCGACGGCGTTCTTCATGAGGCTTACGAAAAAGCCTACGGCCCGTTTCTTACCACGCTTTCAAAACACCCTTCCATAAAGCTTACGCTTCATACGTCGGGCTTTTTGCTTGATTGGCTTGTTGAAAATAAGCCAGAATACATCGCGCTTCTTAAATCAATGACAGTCTCCGGCCAGGTGGAAATAATGGGCGGCGGCTATTACGAGCCGATACTCGCCATAATACCAGAATGTGACAGGCTGGGCCAAATAAGAGCGTTATCCGACAGGATAAAAGAACTCTTTGGCGTTACCCCACGCGGCGTATGGCTTGCCGAGAGGGTGTGGGAGCCGTCGCTGGCGTCAACCCTTAACAGAGCGGGCGTTGAGTATCTGCTTGTGGACGATTACCACTTTATAAAGTCCGGCGTGCCTAAAGAAGAGCTTGGCGGTTATTATATGACCGAAGACCAAGGTTTGCCCGTTAAGGTGCTTCCCGGAAGCGAAACGCTCCGCTACATGATACCTTTTCAGGAAGTTGACAAACTCTCCGGTTATTTGTCCGGGCTTGAAGGTTTTTTGCGTAAGGGAAAAGCCGCCATATACGGCGACGACGGCGAGAAGTTCGGCTCTTGGCCGGGCACGCATAAGTGGGTTTACGATGAGGGCTGGTTAGAGGCGTTTTTTCAAATGATTGAATCGCTCGATTGGGTTCAGCCCGTTACGCTTTCACAACTGATAAACGCCGAGGATAATCTCGGCAGGGTTTATCTGCCGACGACCTCTTACATGGAAATGGGCGAGTGGGCTTTGCCTCATCACGCGTCAAAATCGTACACCCTGTTACTTGAAGATTTAAAGGCTAAAGGCGACGGAGGGAAGCTTAAAGAATTCATGCAGGGCGGCATATGGAGGAACTTTCTCGCCAAGTACCCGGAGTCTAACTGGATGCACAAGAGGATGCTTCTTGCGAGCAGGGCAATTGAAAATGCCGGTTTAAAAGCAGGCGGCAGGGAAGCCGACGAGGCAAAAAAATCGCTTTACATGGCCCAGTGCAACGACGCGTACTGGCACGGGGTATTCGGCGGGTTGTACCTGCCTCATTTACGCACGGAAGTTTACGCCAACATCATCAAGGCGGAGCGTGTCACCCTGCCTGTCGTCAGCGGCGTGTCGCTTGAACTTGCTGATTTTGACGCGGACGGCCATGACGAAGCAGTGCTGAAAACAAAAGAACTTAATCTTTTCTTCTGCCCGTCGCAGGGAGGCGCCCTGTTTGAGCTTGATTATAAGCCAAAGGCCGTTAATGTGTTGAATACCCTTACAAGGTGGCCGGAAGCGTATCATCATAAAATTGAAGACAGCGGCAAGGAAACGGCGTCAGCGGTAAAGACAATACACGATTTAACCCTCTCAAAAGAAGATGGGTTGAATAAGGTGCTTAAGACTGACAAACTGAGGCGCGGTTCTTTTATTGACCGCTTTTTAAAGCCCGAAGTTACGCTTGAGGATTTTTCAAACGGTTCATGCTCTGATGAAGGCGGCTATGCCAACGGCCGCTACGAGTATTACGGCGATGACGATTTGCAGGGTTTTTCAATGTCAAGGTGGAGCGATATAAGCGGAATAAGCGCGTTCGTCACCAAACGCGTAAGGGCCGTGGGCGAGAACGCTTTTTCGGTAAGCTACCGCGTTGACAACGACGTGGTTGATTTGCGCGATGACGGCAGTATTGCCTTAAACTTTGCCGTTGAATTTAACGTCTTGCTTCCCGCGTGCGACGGACCGGCTTGCCGGTATGAGTTTACCGGCTCTGGCGGCCCTGTTGACGTTGCCAACATAGGGCTTGGCAGTGTAGGTGAGTTGCAGGGTATTCAAGGCGTTCGTTTGATTGACACTTTTACCGGAGTTGAGTTTTCCATTGTTTTGACGGAACCGATGACGTTATGGCGTTTTCCGGTTTATACGGTATCTTTGTCAGAGGCAGGCTTTGAGAAGATATACCAAGCCTCATGCCTTGTTTTTTTAACGCCGGTCGAGCTTAATTCGCAGGCAAGCGCGGAGTTTTCTTTTAATGTAACACTAACCGGATGTTGAAAAATAAATGGCTGATGACGCCTTTCTTTGGCGGCATAATTAAAGCGTCAATAGTTACAGGAGACCCTGAATTTAAAACCGTAAAAAATCTTGTCGCAATAGACTGGCTGTTAACGCCGGCTAAGGTGAACATATGCCCGAAAAAATATCAGAGCAGGAACTTTACAAGAGAATAAAGGCCGTAAAACTCCTTGTGCTTGACGTTGACGGAGTTATGACCGACGGCGGGGTCATATATAACGACCTCGGCCACGAGACAAAAGTTTTTGACGTAAAGGACGGACACGGCATAAAACTCCTTATGCGGGGTGGAGTAGAAGTCGCCATTATTACTTCGCGCCAGTCCCAGGTGGTAGGCCACAGGGCCGCCAACCTCGGCATAAAGTATGTTTATCAGGGCGCGCTTGAAAAGATCAAGGCGTATGACGAGCTTATTTCAAAGCTTGGCATTACACCGGACGAGTCCGCCTGCATGGGCGACGACCTTGTTGATATGCCCATGCTCAAAAAGGCCGCCTTTGCCGTTACAGTGCCTGACGGAGTAGCCGAGGTTATTGAAATCGCGCATTATGTTACTAAAAACAAGGGCGGACACGGAGCGGTTAGAGAGACAGCGGAGCTTATCCTCAAGGCGCAGGGCAAGTGGCAGGATGTAATCAGGCGTTATTTGTAAGCGGATAAAAAGCACAAAACAATTCGTAAAATATGTTTCATGTTGCCTGCCGCCGGACAAAAAACTTTACACATAAACGCACAGATGGTATAATTCTTGCACTTGCGGCGATTATATACGTATTGTTGGAGTGGCACTACAACTCTTTGTTTTTTAAGGATTTTTATGGCGTGACATTCTCCGCCAAGACGCCTTATGAATAAAAAAATCAGGTTTGCCGTTGCGGTTGTCGTAGTTGCGTCGGTTGTTGGTCTTATTTATATGACTATCTCTGAATATAGGGCCAAAAGTAGTATTACGGCCATACTGCCAAGGGATAGAGGTATAAGCGGCATGATAGAGAACGTTCATTATTCCAGCACGCACGGCGGCAGGGTAGACTGGGAGTTGGACGCCAAGTCTGCCGTGCGCAGTAAAACCGGCGACGCGCTGACGCTTGACAAGGTTGTAATGTTAATCCATTCAAAAGGCGGAGATATTTACACGCTTAACGCGAAAGACGCGATATACAGCCAGTCTTCCGGCGACGTGGACGCAAGCGGCGGCGTAATCGTCAAAACCATGTCCGGCGTTACCATGAATACTAATGGCGTAAGGTATTCAACCAAAACTAAGAAGGCGGCTACCGACGATGCCGTACGCATAACATCCGCTCAAATGACGGTTACAGGCAAAGGGCTTATTATGGAGCCTGACAAGGGAACCTTTTCACTTTTAAAAGAAGTCAAGGCAATAATAAGGAATAATTAAGAATGCGCATTGTTAAAAAGATTGCCTTGGCCGGTCTGTCGGCTTTAGTTTTATTTGGCACCGCGGGCCTTTCTATCGGCGCTGATAAGCCTAAAGCGCAAACAAAAGAGAGTGCCAAAGACTCTTCCAAAAAAACCGCGAACAATAAAAAATACGACGGTAAAAAAGACCCTGCCAAAAAAGCGGAGAGCAAAAAGCCTATAACAATTGTAGCGGACAGGATGGATTCAGACTCTGAAAAGAATAAAAGCATAGTTATCTTCACCGGCAACGTGGTTGCCGAGGAAGATTTTATTCTCTGTTCCGATTTTCTTACCGT
>SCQA01000050.1 GCA_004298725.1 bacterium | reverse complement strand
CCGCGCGCTTCGCTTTCATAAGCGGCGCAAAAAAGACTATCGGCTACGGCCCGAGCAGGCTCTTTAGCCTTGGCATTGCGCCTCCGGCAAGCAGTACGCACGAAGTAGAAGCCATGATGAAGCTTGTCGAGCCGCTCGGCGCGGGCGCGACCGCGCCGGGGCTTGTTGTAGCGCCATCGGAGAGCGAATTAAAAAAAGCACGCACAGCCCTGAAGTTCGGCGGCCCGGCCAGAAAACTTGTCGCCATGCACATAAGCTCCAGAAAACCGGCCAACAGATGGGCCATGGAAAAGTTCCGCGAACTTGGCGACATGATACAAACCAGGCTCGGCATGAGGCTGGTAATCCTCTGGGCGCCGGGCAGTTCATCAAACGCCCTGCACCCGGGTGACGACGAAAACGCGGGCAAGCTTTCAACTTTTTTAAAAGAAAGGCCAATAACCTACAGAACCGAAACGCTTGGCGAGCTTATCGCCGCGCTGAGCCTTGCGAACTTCGTCATATGCCCGGACGGCGGCGCAATGCACTTAGCCGCCGGGCTTGGTAAACCCATACTCTCGATATGGGGCCAAACAGACATAAAAAGATGGTCTCCTTGGAAAACGCCGCACATAATTCTGCAAAACGCGTCGCGCGAGGCAAACGCCGTAACCGCTACCGAAGCCTTTGTCGCGTTTTGCAAGCTCAGCGGAGAGAACGTTTGAAAATAGGCATTATAAGAAGGCGATATACGCCGTACGGCGGGGCCGAGGTTTTTCTTACGCGCTTTATTGACGAACTCGTAAGACAGGGGCACTCCGTGGAGATATTTTCAACCGGATGGCCTTCATCAAAGGGCGTAACTTTACATAGCATTACTCAATTCGGGCCTGCTTTTTTACGCCCGCTTATTTTCGCTTTTTTCGCTGAACGCGCCGTTAAAAAAGCCGCGCCGGATGTAGTAATAAGCCTTGAAAGGACGGCCTGTCAGGAGATATTCCGCGCCGGCGACGGCGTTCATAAAGAATGGCTTCAAAAGAAAAAAAAGGCATCCGGCATCTTTAAACGCGCGCTTATCGCATTAAGCCCTTTGCACTGGACGATACTGCACCTTGAAAAAAGGCTATTTGCCTCGCCAGCGCTGAAAACAGTCGTGGCCAATTCGCTAATGGTCAAAAAAGACATTATAAGGCATTATGGTTTGCCTGAAAAAAAGATATGTGTTATATACAATGGTATAAGTCGCACGCATGCGCTTGAAGGCGCCGAGTTTAATAAGGCGCGGCGTCATGTTAGAAACGCGCTGAAAGCCGGTGACAACGAAACGCTTATCCTCTTTGTCGGCTCTGGTTTTGAAAGAAAAGGCCTTTTGTATCTTATTCGCGCGATAGCGATCCTTTGCTCCGGCGGCAAGGCCGTAAAGCTCCTCGTCGTAGGCAAGGGAAACATACGACGCTACGTTAACGAAGCCCGTCGGTTAAACATTGCCGACCACGTAATCTTCAACGGCCCGACGACTGACGTGCGGCAGTTTTACGCCGGCGCCGACATATTCTGCCTGCCGTCAATTTACGAGCCTTTCAGCAACGCGTGCCTCGAAGCCTTCGCGCACGGGCTGGCGGTAATTACGACAAACGCAAACGGCGCCTCTGAAATTATAAACGCCGGCGTGGACGGCGCAGTAATACAAAACCCCGAAGACCACAAGGCCGTTGCCGAGGCGATTAAGCCGTTTCTCGAAACGGCAAGGCGGGAAAAAGCCGCCGAGTCCGCTAAAAACACGGCGCTTAAATACCCGATTGAAGATACCGTCAACGGGTTTTTAAAACTTATAGGAGCTTGTAAGGAAAAAAAGGATGGAAAGATACCTTAAATTAAAAAAGGCGCACTCCATAATCGAAAGGTTTGAAACGGCAAAAGTTCTTGTAATTGGCGACCTCATAATGGACCACTTCATATGGGGCAAAGTTAAAAGAATATCCCCCGAGGCGCCGGTGCCAGTGGTTGAAGTAACCTCCGAGAGCCTTATGCTTGGCGGAAGCGCCAACGTCGCCAACAACATTCACAGCCTTGGCGGTAAAGCCCTTGTAACCGGCATAGTTGGAAAAGACGACGACGGGAAAAAACTCGTGGCCGCATTGAAGAAAAAATCAATACCCACAAGCGGAATAATAATAGACCCCAAACGCCCGACGACCATAAAAACGCGCATAATAGCTCACAGTCAGCAGGTTGTCAGGTTCGACCGCGAAAAGAGTGACAAAATAGAATCCGAAACCGCTGAAAAAGTGTTTAACTACCTTAAAAAGGCGATAAAAGAAGCGCGCGTTGTTGTTATATCCGACTATGCCAAAGGCCTTATAACCGAAGCTTTAATGGACGAGGTAGTGCATCTTTGCAAAAAACATTCGCGCCCTCTCGCCGTTGACCCAAAGGTTGAACACTTCGGATTCTATACCGGCGCCACCGTAGTTACGCCCAATAACCTTGAAGCCTCGCTCGCCTCAGGCGTTGATATTAAAGACCAAACGTCTCTGCACAGGGCAGGCGAACTCCTCTACAGCAAACTCGGTTGTGAGGCGCTTCTTATAACAAGGGGCGAACAGGGCATGAGCCTTTTTGAAGCCGACTCTGACACGCACATACCAACGGTCGCAAAGGAAGTCTTTGACGTAAGCGGCGCGGGCGACACCGTAATAAGCGTACTCGCCCTTGCCCTTGCCAGCGGAGCTAACTTCAAGGAGGCCGCGGTTCTTGCCAACTTCGCGGCAGGCATTGTAGTGGGTAAGATAGGCACTGCCACGCTCACAAGGGACGAACTTACGAATGCCGTGGCAACCGGCCTGAAAGCATGGCCAAAGAGCAACTGATGCAAGAGAGGGCGGAGCCTGAAAACGTAAACCTTGTGGTCAGCTTTTTTACCGGCAACCCGTCTTTGTTTGCCGATACGCTTAAAACGCTTGAAGAACGCTTTGGCCACATTGAGTTTTTAAGCGAAGCAATCGACTTCAACGGAACCGGCTACTACAAAGAAGAATTCGGCGCCGGGCTTAAAAGAAAACTCGTTTCATTTGAACGGTTAATTCCGGCGGACGGCCTTGCCGCTATAAAAATATTCACGGACGGCCTTGAAAAAACCCTTTCGGACGGTAACGGCAAACGGCGCGTAAACATAGACCCGGGCATACTTACGCTTGAAAGGTTCGTGCTTGCCACGCGCAAAAACTTTACTCACAGAGTTTACATCGGAAGCAACGTGTACGCCGACCTTACTCTGCTATATTCAAAAAACAACTGGCGCGCGCTTGAATGGACATACCCTGATTATAAAACAGAGCGCATGATGAACATATTAACAAGCATAAGAACCCGCTACGCGCATAAAATAGGCAGAGGCGCGTAGCACGCCCCGCGGAAATAAATAAGGTCTGGAGATGAGCATTTGATAAAAAGCATGACAGGCTACGGCAGGGCGGGCCTTACAATTAGCGAGGGCGCAGAGTCTTTTATAATTGAAATTAAAACGGTAAACCACCGTTACCTTGACATAAATTGCAGGCTTAACGACCGCTTCTTCTCTCTTGAGCCGTTCATAAAGGAAGAGGTAAAAAAACGCTTTTCACGGGGGGCGTTTACCGTGCTCGCATACGCGGACCAGAGCGCGCCGCCATGTTTAAAGCTCAATATCGCCGTTGCCAAAACCTACGTTGACGCGGCTGACGCGCTCAAAAAAACGCTTGGCATAAGAGGCGAGCTTGACATAGAAGGGCTTTTAAAACTTAAAGACGTATTCTCCGCGCCCGTTGGAAAGAACATTGACGCGTCTTTACTTAAAGACGCGCTTAAAGACTGCCTTGTTTCAGTCTTTAACGAACTTGAGGCATGGAGAGAACGCGAAGGAGCAAGCCTTGGTGCCGACGTGAAAAACAGGATTAAGTCTCTTGAAGCTCTGCTTGGCGCGGTGGAATTGCGCGCGCCTGAAATTCACGCCGCATACAGAGAAAAGCTCCGCCTTGAAATGGAAAAAATACTGAAAGACCGCGTTGACGAAAACCGCATACTTGCCGAAGCCGCCATATACGCTGAAAAATGTGACACTTCCGAAGAAATAACCCGCCTCAAAAGCCACTTCCGGTTATTTCACGAATATTTAGACGGCAACGGGCCGGTCGGCAAAAAACTTGATTTTCTCTGTCAGGAACTTTTTCGGGAAATTAACACCATAGGCTCAAAAGCCGGAGACGCCGGAACTACCCGCACCATAGTTGACATGAAAGCCGAGCTTGAAAAGATTCGCGAACAAGTCCAGAATATAGAGTAATAAAAAAATGAAAGGCATACCATACATAGTTTCAGCGCCGTCGGGCGCGGGCAAAAGCACGCTGTGCAACATGGCCGTTGATTTTTTCAGCGATTTAAGGCATTCTATATCGTACACGACGCGCCCACCGAGGCAGGGCGAAATAAACGGAGTTGAATATCACTTCATTGACGGCCCCGCGTTTGAGCGCATGGCCAAAACCGGAGAATTCCTCGAATACGCCGGAGTGCACGGCAAACGGTACGGCACTTCGGGAAAAGACCTTGAAATGCTTCTTGCCGCCGGCAAATCAGCCATGCTTGACATTGACGTACAAGGCGCGGCAAGCATAAAAAAAACTCTCTCCAACGCGGTTTACATCTTCATACTGCCTCCGTCGCTTGAAGTCTGCGAACAAAGGCTTATAAAACGCGGCAAAGACAACCCGGAAGATATTAAGCGACGCGTTGCCGCGGCGCGCGAAGAAATAAACAACGCGTCCGGCTACGACTACATTATAATTAACGACGACCTCGTCGCGGCCTTTGAAAAACTAAAGGCTATTATCATCGCTGAAAGCTCCAAAAGAGAGCGCATGGCTGAAAAAGTCAATAAGGCTTTTGGCATAAACGTGAAATAAGCCGGAGCTGATAATTCATAGAGACTTCTTTTACCACTTGTCGCCGGAACCGCTCTTTTCATGGAAGCAAATCTTTAAACATGCTAAAATAGTCTAATAAGTTGCCGGAATTTAATAGCCGAAAACAATTAAAGGGGAACGTTAAATGGCAAGAATTACAATCGAGGATTGTCTTAAAAAAATACCGAGCCGCTTCGCGCTGGTGCACGTAGCCGCACAGAGGTCACGCGGCCTGATTAAAGGCTCTCCGGCGCTTGTAAAATCGGAAAACAAATTCGTTGTTACGTCGCTACGCGAAATTGCCGCAGGCGAAATTTCAATAGTTCAAACGCCGACCAAGACAAGTAAAAAAGAAAGCTCGCGCTAAGCATTACTGTGTTTTGGAAAATATAAAACCTTTGTATGTTAATTTTTAAGTAGGAAGCTCGCGCGAACAGTTAATTAAACTAACTGTTCGCGCGAAAACCCGCAAATTAACTCAATCAATAAGGCGCGTTAGGCAAAAGCCTAACGCGCCTCGTTCATGCGCCGATTCAATTCTCACTTCTCTTCAATAAGCTCTTTTACAAACCTCTTTATGCCCTCGCCGGCCCAGTCTTGTTGTCCGATGCCCCTTGCCGCTATTAAGCCTTTTTTATTTATGAAATAGGTAACAGGCACGCCCCATGTCCAATACTTATTTGTAACACTGCCCTGCCTTGCGACGTACACCGGGAATGTTCCGCCGTAGCTCACGGCGCGCTTTGTTACTTCGTCAAGCCCGGCTACAGAGTCAATTGACACGGCTAATATTGTAAGCCCCTTTCGCCCAAACTCCTGATAGAGTTTTTCAAACGCCGGAAATTCATCCTTACACGGAGCGCACCATGTGGCCCAAAAGTGAAGCAGAACCGCCCTGCCCTTAAAATCTTTAATGCTTGTCTTTTCTCCATTCCTATCAACTACAAAAAACTCGGGCGCAGGTTCATTTAAATACTGAAGCCCTGTTGGATGCACGTGAGCGTCGTCGCCTGCACATGTCAATCGCGCCGAAAAAAATAACGTCATGCCAAGCGCGACAACAAATATCTTTTTCATCAAGTTGTTCATTGTGCGTATTATACCACGCGCCTCGCTAAAAGCGGCTCACGCTTTTTTGAAAAATGTTTATTACCCGTTATCCTTTCACCACTGCCTTTATCTTTTCTTCCACCTTTTTTAAAGGGTGCGAGCACCCGTGCCAAACAGCATAATAACTCCCCTGCCCCCTCTTAGTTTAAGAAGGGGTTTTTTAAAGCACTGTGCCGTCAGGAGTTAGCTATCCCTGTTTGGATTCCTCCTGACGGCACACAAGTGATAACGATAAAGGAATACTACTTATAACTAACCACTGTCCACTACCCACTCGCCACTACTTTTAAAACATATACGTCGCGCCGCCGGAGGCTTTAAAATCTTCTCCGGTCTGTATGCCGTGAAGCTCATGATACACGCTTTGGTGGTAAGTTAGTTCAAGTACCAAGTGCGAACCCACTGCCGCCATAACGCCGGGCGCAATATACACCGTGTGACCGCCGGAATTGGCTACAACATCGCCCGCCAGTTTTTCTCTCTGACGGTACTCTCCGTTTGCCCCAAGCGACAGGAATACATGAGCGCCTGTTGGAGTTGCCGCCTCGCCATAAACCCTGTACCTCGGCGTTATATCGTAATTCAGCGTATGGCCGAACCTGTGCTCGCTTGCCCCGGCCTCTCCGTTTGTGGTTATTGACGCAAGCGCGTTTGCCGAAAGCGCGAACCTGCCTGAAACGCGGTTGCACGAAAAGCCCGCAAGGTAATCATACGAGCCTGTGCCAAGCTGAAGGTGCGCGTCAAGGTACTCGGCCCCATCTGAGGTTTTTGCGTCCGTTCTGCCGGTAGGAAGCTTAATTCCAGCAACAAGCGCAAACGTCGTATCCGTGTCAAGGGTATGGCGCTTTACAAGCGCGTAGCGCCCTATCGCTGAAACATCGCCAAGGCCGGTGACGTCACCCTTGACCTCGGAATGCACTTCAGCGGTGCCATCAGGCGCAACGTGCAGATGCCCCCTAAGTGTATTCTTTTTAAACGGCGCAGTGACCAGAAGCGTCAAATCATCTGTTAGGGCGTGAAAAACGGTAAATTCAGTTGTCCAGTATTCTTCAAGCGGCCTCGGATTAAGCAATGCGTCGTACTTGAGTTCGTCCTTGCCGCTGTAAACCCGCCTTAATCGCGCGTACCTCTGGTTTACCTTTATCCCAGTGCCGCGCTGTGTTTCAAGCGGAGCTATGCCCTGAGAAACAAGGCAAAAATCGCAAGCAAAGACGTTTTCAACAAAACCAGTTGCTACAGTCGCAACGAAAATGGCAAACGTAGCCATTAAAAATGTAATTTTTTTCATATATAACCCCTTTAAATTTTTTCAAACAACCCCGTCCGCGGCAACAACAAGCCTGCTGGAGAAGTTATTATAATAACTTCTCCAAAACTCCGACGCTGACGCATACGCGCACCGCTGGCGCGCTTAGCCGCCTTAAAGACAAGATAATGCAATGTGAACGGAACTTAAAGAACTGCGGGCGGCCTTTCAGGAAGGTTTAAATAAACATCGCTCCAGATTGCGATTTTTTGCAATGCGGATAGGCTCGTAAACTGAAAAATATTTAATGTAAAGCCGCCTGTCAAAAACGGCTTTATGCTGAATATTCCGGGCAAACCGGCTTCGCCATGACCGGCACAGTGAAGATACGGAGCGCAATGCCCTTTATTTTTATCGCTCTTTGACGTAGTATGTTTAGAAAGAGGCACGTGGCTTGCGTGTTTATTGCCGTGCACCGGGCAGGCGTCCCCGTGACGGCACTCGGTTGCCGAAACCGAGCAAAAAGACGCCTCCGCCTGCCTTGTTTGAGGCTTAAGAACGTTTGCGCGCGCCGTGCCCCCAAACCACGGCATGACAAGCGATAATAGCATAACGGTTATTATTACTTCTTTCTTCATTGCGCTTATGTTACCAAACAAGCGGCGTGTCAACAATGATTTTTATCAACGCGAGAAAAGGCATAAATGGCTAACCGTGTAAAAAAACCCTTGCCCGAAAGGCTAAAACGCCGCGCAAAGCTTATATACCTTAAACTTCTGCGCCTCGACGACCCGCCGGAGCGCATAGCGCTTGGCGCGGCCATTGGCGTACTTATGGGCATACTGCCGACATTCGGCATAGGCGGCGTTTTATCAATTATTCTTGCC
>SCQA01000049.1 GCA_004298725.1 bacterium | reverse complement strand
GCTGAAAGTAAGCGACGCCGGCCTTTTGGAAGGGGTAATACTCAAAAAAACCGGTATCGGCGCGCGCGTGGCATAACAGGCCGTCAGGTTAATGCGGTGTTGGCAAGCCGTGAATGTTTAAAGTTCTTATCAATAAAAATTAGCGCTTTTGCACACGGAGGTTTATGGAAAATATAAAAATAAGAACAGCCCTGACCTTTGACGACGTGCTTCTTGAGCCGTCTCATTCAAAGGTACTGCCGCGCCATGTTGACGTTTCAACAAGGCTTACAAATGAAATTAGGCTTAACGCGCCGCTTGTAAGCGCCGCTATGGACACCGTTACGGAGGCGCGCATGGCCATAGCCATAGCGCTTGAGGGCGGCATAGGCATGATACACAAGAACCTGACCGTTGACGAGCAGTCGCAGATGGTAGATAAGGTTAAAAAATACGAGTCAGTGGTGATACTTAAGCCACTTACGCTAAGCCCCGAGCAAAGAGTTCAGGACGCTCTTGAAATAATGAAGAAGGAGCAGATATCCGGCTTTCCGATAGTAAAAAACGGCGTACTTGTCGGTATACTTACGAACAGGGATTTGCGTTTTGAAACAAACCCGATGCGTAGAATTTCCGAAATAATGACTAAAGAGCTTGTTACTGCCCCGCAAGGCATATCAATAGAAAAGGCAAAGGAAATACTCCATAAGCACAGAATAGAAAAACTGCCGGTTGTTGACAAAAAGAACCGGCTTACCGGCCTTATAACGGTTACGGACATTGAAAAGCGCGAGAGGTTTCCTAATTCGTGTAAAGACGGATACGGAAGGCTTCGCGTAGGGGCGGCCATCGGAGTTTCTTTTGACAGGGAAGCGCGTATTGACGCGCTTCTTAAAGCGGGCGCGGATTGCATTGTCATTGACACGGCACATGGCCACAGCAAGGGCGTTATTGACGCGGTCAAGTCAACAAGAAGTAACTTCAAGTGCCAGCTTATAGCAGGCAACATTGCCACGGCCGAGGCCGCTGACGCGCTTATAAAAGCAGGCGTTGACGCGGTAAAGGTTGGTGTCGGACCAGGCTCCATATGCACGACCCGCGTTGTAACTGGCATAGGCGTGCCGCAGATAACGGCGGTGGCGGACGTAGTCAAAGTGGCGCGCAAAAAGAACATACCGGTTATATCCGACGGAGGCATAAAATATTCGGGCGATATAACGAAGGCGCTTGCCGCCGGAGCTGACTCGGTAATGATAGGCGGGCTTTTTGCCGGCACGGATGAAAGCCCGGGCGAGACAGTCCTTTTTCAAGGCAGAACCTACAAGGTTTACAGGGGCATGGGCTCAATTGAAGCAATGAAAAAAGGCAGTAAAGACAGATACTTTCAAGACGACGTTGAGAGCGAGCTTAAATTCGTGCCTGAAGGCATCGAAGGCAGGGTTCCGTACAGGGGGCCGCTTTCGTCAACTATATATCAGATGGTAGGCGGGCTTAGATCCGGCATGGGTTACTGCGGCGCGATGACTTTGCCGGAGCTTCACAAAAAAGCGCGGTTTTTAAAGATTACGCCCGCCGGACTTAAGGAAAGCCATGTGCACGACGTAACCATTACCAAGGAAGCGCCGAATTACAAAACGGAGTTTTAAAGACAGTGATTAGTGATTAGAGAATAGTGGATAATGAGAGAGACGAGAAAACGTAGTGAGAGACTTTAGTCTCGCTGTTTTTCTAATAACCTTAAAAAAGGCAAAAGAGGCGTTTTGAACTTACCCCGGTTCTATGGTGATTAGTGATTAGAGGTTAGTACATTTGTAATCCTTGCCGCTAATCACTCGCCTATGTCCGTTAAAGGCAGAGGCGAGGGGATAGTGCATAGCGGTAGTGAGGTTAAGAACCACCTCTTAAATTAAGAGGATGCAGGGGGAGTTATATGAGAGCGAGGCAATTTGAATTAAAATGAACATACATTCACAAAAAGCGCTTGTGCTTGATTTCGGTTCGCAGTACACGCAACTTATAGCGAGAAGGATACGCGAGGCTAAGGTTTACTCAGAAATTCATCCGTTTAATAAGGGCGTTGATTTCATTAAGGCTTTCAAACCGCAGGCGATTATTTTATCCGGCGGTCCGTCTTCGGTTTACGACAAGGGCGCGCCGCACATTGACGCGGAGGTTTTCCGGCTCGGCATACCGGTGCTTGGCATCTGTTACGGAATGCAGCTTATTGCGAAGGTTTTGGGCGGCAGTGTAGAGAAGTCGAAGCACAGGGAGTACGGGCCTGCGGAGCTTATAATTGATAGTCCGTCCGGCATATTTGGCGGCCTTGGACGAACTGCGAAGGTCTGGATGAGCCATGGCGACAGGGTGGAAAAGCTCCCTCGCGGCTTTGAAGTGACAGCGCACAGCGAAAATTCAAAGTTGTGCGCCATGAGCGATGAATCAAGGCGCGTTTACGGAGTGCAGTTTCACCCGGAGGTTGTTCATACGCCAAAGGGCCGCAAGATTATTCAGAATTTTCTTTTTAACGTCTGCCGTATGAAGCCTTCGTGGACAATGAAATCTTTTATAGAGACTTCAACTCAGGAGATAAAAGCAACAGTTGAAAACAACAAGGTTGTATGCGGCATAAGCGGCGGCGTTGATTCGGCGGTAGCGGCGGTTCTTGTGCACAGGGCTATAGGAGCGAACCTTAACTGCGTCTTCGTTGACAACGGCGTTTTGAGAAAAGGCGAAGCGGCAAAAGTAGAGGCAACTCTTAAAAAGAGTTTCAGTATGAATATACGCCGCGTTGACGCGTCCGCTCGTTTTTTAAAGAGGCTTAAAGGCGTGACCGACCCTGAACGAAAGCGCAAGATTATCGGCGGCGAGTTTGTGCACGTATTTGACGAAGAGGCAGGCAAGATAAAGGGCGTGAAGTTTCTGGCTCAGGGCACGCTCTACCCGGACGTAATTGAGAGCGTGTCGTTTAAAGGGCCGTCCGCCACGATAAAAAGCCACCACAACGTCGGCGGTTTATTGAAGAAGATGCGCCTTAAACTTATCGAGCCGCTCCGCGAGCTTTTCAAGGATGAAGTCAGGGCGCTTGGTAGAGAGCTTGGAATGCCCGAGGAAATTGTGGCAAGACAGCCCTTTCCCGGGCCGGGCCTTGCCATACGCATTATAGGCGCAGTGACAAAAGAGCGGTGCGACGTGCTCCGCGAGGCTGACGCGATAACGCTTGAGGAGATAAAAAAGGCGGGCCTTTACAATAAAATATGGCAGTCGTTCGCCGTGCTTTTGCCTATAAAGACCGTCGGCGTCATGGGGGACGAAAGGACATATGAAAACGTGGCGGCTATACGCGCAGTTAACAGCGTTGATGGCATGACGGCTGATTGGGTAAGGCTTCCTTACGAAGTAATGGAAAGAATTTCAACGAGGATAATAAACGAAGTTCGCGGAGTGAACAGGGTGGTTTACGACATAAGCTCCAAGCCGCCGTCAACCATAGAGTGGGAGTAAGGTAAGGCCGTGAAGCTTCTCCATATAAATACCCATACATTTATATTGCTTTTTGAGGTAGTTATATGTTATCAGTTGAGTAAGGCCGTCTTTGAATGGGATGCGGACAAAGACAGGGAAAACCAAGCCAAGCATGGCGTCTTTTTTCGTTTGCTCAGCAGGCGTTTTTAGACCCGCACCGTATTATAGCGGAAGATATTAATCACAGTATTGCTGAAGAACGGTTTTATTGCATTGGCCGCGCGGGCGCTGGCATAATGACGGTAAGATTCACAAATAGGGGTAAAGTAATTCGTATTTACGGCGCCGGATATTGGAGAAAAGGAAAGAATATTTATGAAGACCAAAACAAGATATACCGATGAACCAATGGGTGAGCTGAGAGTCATCAAGGATTTTCTTCCACCGCCGGACAAGCTGATATTGAATGAAGAAAACGTGAAGGTAACGATAGCCTTGAAAAAATCGAGCGTCGAGTTTTTCAAGAAAGAGGCTAAAAAGCACAATACGTCGTATCAGAAGATGATCAGGCAGGTTATTGATTGGTATTCTTCGCATTACAGGAAGAGCGCCTGACAATACCGCGGTATAAGGAGATTGTAAATGGTAGAAGATCTAAAAGGCAAAGAGACGTGGCGGCTTTTTCGCATAATGAGCGAATTCATCGAAGGGTTTGACGAGCTTTCGGATATAGGGCCGGCGGTTTCCATATTCGGTTCCGCGCGCATACAGAAGACGAGCAAACATTACAAGAAGACGGTGGAAGTTTCACAGCTTTTGTCAAAGAACGGATATTCCATAATAACCGGCGGAGGGCCGGGCATAATGGAAGCGGCCAACAAGGGCGCGTGCGTCAACGGAGGCCAGTCCGTGGGGCTTAATATCGTGCTTCCAATGGAGCAGAGGCCCAATAAGTACCAGAACAGGGCGCTTCACTTCCGCTACTTCTTCGCGAGAAAAGTCATGTTCGTCAAATACGCCGTAGGCTATGTTTGCATGCCGGGCGGTTTTGGCACAATGGACGAATTTTTCGAGGCGCTTACGCTTATACAAACGCACAAGATTTTTCCGTTTCCGCTGATTCTTTTCGACAAGGCGTACTGGAAGCCGCTTCTTGATTACATGGGTACTACGATGATTAAGTACAAGACCATCAGCAAGGAAGACCTTGACCTGATTGACCTTACGGACGACCCAAAGGAAGTTCTTGATATAATCAACCGCCATAGAGAGAAAAAGGACAAGTTGATACAGCAGGCCTTGGAAGAAGAGGCGAAAGCCGCAAGCAAAGCGAAGGTTTTAAAAAAGAACAACCGCCAAAAGAGGGGTTGAAATATGACCAAGCACGCGCACGGCCAAGAAGAAGACTTGCACCACGAGGAGCTTAAAAGGCTCTCCGTTACGCTCGAAGAAGACCAGATAGAAAAGCTGAAGGAGCTTGCCGCCGAGTATAAGGAAAAGCTCGGCCAGAGGTGGACGCTAAGCGCAATGGTCAGAGTGGCGGTAGGTGATTTCCTGTCGCGCATGGGCAAGATCGCGTAGATTGTGAAGACGTTTTGACGCGGCGTTTTGACGTAGCGCGAGGCGGTCGCCTCGTGTTTTTGCTTGATACCGGTTTGATTGCAACAAGCGAGACTAACCTGAAATGCAAACCGGCGTGAGTCTCGCACTACGTTTTGCCGTGCCATCAGGCGTTTCCTCTTGACGGCGCCAGCGTAGGATGTGGCAGGAGTAAACTCCTGCCAACATTATAAAAGCAGGTTGTGGAACCGCTGTAAGCGTACCCCTTTCCTTGACGAGGATTTGAGTCCTAAGATTGCGGAGATATTAAGGCTGGCCGGTATTGACGTTACCTGCGCGCATGACGTTGGAATGTTGCAGGCAAGCGACATTGAACAGCTAAAATACGCGTCCTTGCAAGAACGTTGTATGGTGACAAGAAACCGTGCTGACTTCATCAAACTTGCGTTTCAGTTTTTTAATGAAAGCAGGCCTCACTTTGGCGTGCTGATTGTTCCTTATTCACATCCGGGCGACAGTTTTAGCCGCATAGCCACTGCCCTTAAAAAGTACGCGATGAGCCATAAGCATGGATTGGATTCATACACGATAGATTTTCTTTAAGCGCCTTGGCTGATTTCTCTAACGAAGACCATAACCGTAAACCATAACCGCTATTTTATCGTGCCGTAAGGTGCAATCTCCTGATGGCAGAAAACATCCGCACTACTGCTTAAAGAACCGTTATTTTCTTCACACTCGTCTATCGTCCATGCTTGAAAAACAGCGCGCTAAGAGGTGGCAGGGTTATTGTCAGGGAGTAAGGCCTGCTGTGCGCTCCGGTGTCTTTAGCGAGCACGCCGCCGAGGTTGCCTGTGCCGCTTCCGCCGTATATGTCCGCGTCGCTGTTTAAAACTTCCGTCCAGTAGCCGTTGCAAGGCGCGCCAAGCCTGTAGGCGTGCCTTATTGCCGGCGTAAAGTTGAATACAACAAGTATCATTTCGCCTGTTTCCCTGTTTTTTCTAATGAAACTTATTACGCTCTCTTCCCAATTGCGAAAGTCAATCCATTCAAAGGCGTCGTTCTCAAAGTCCGTCTCGTAAAGCGCTTTTTCGGTTTTGTAGAGGTAGTTCAAGTCTTTTACCCATTGTTGCACGCCGCTGTGGTGTTTGAAGCTCAGGCTGTGCCATTCAAGGCTCTCGTCGTGCGCCCATTCTTTCACCTGAGCGAACTCTCCTCCCATGAAGATAAGTTTTTTCCCAGGGTGAGCGAACATATACCCGTAAAGTAGCCTCAGGTTGGCGTGCCTTTGCCAAGCGTCCCCGGGCATTTTGCCTATTAGCGAGCCTTTGCCGTGAACGACTTCATCGTGAGATAGCGGCAGAGCGAAGTTTTCGCTGAACGCGTACCATATGCTGAAGGTGAG
Organism: bacterium; assembly: GCA_004298725.1. Classification (GTDB taxonomy): domain Bacteria; phylum Desulfobacterota; class GWC2-55-46; order GWC2-55-46; family GWC2-55-46; genus SCQA01. Next base: position 2,331 of record SCQA01000049.1, on the reverse strand, counting down.
GGTGTTGTGATGGTATTTTCTGAATAGCGGGTCAATTGCAAAGTATTTAAGCGTGTCGTGCATCCAGCCCATGTTCCATTTCATGCCGAAGCCGAGACCGCCAAGGTGAACCGGCTTTGATACCATAGGCCAGTCCGTTGATTCTTCCGCCATCATCTGCACGTCGGGAAACTCGGAGTAAACAACTTCATTTAACCGCTTAAGAAAGTTTATAGCCTCTATATTCTCCCTTCCGCCGTATTCGTTAGGTATCCATTCGCCTTCTTTCCTTGAATAGTCAAGGTAGAGCATTGACGCCACGGCGTCTACCCTCAAGCCGTCGGCGTGGAACTTCTCAAGCCAATACATCGCACTGCTTATTAAAAAGGAGCGTACTTCGTTTCTGCCGTAGTTGAATATGCAGCTTTCCCAGTCAGGGTGAAAGCCTTTTTTCGGGTCCGCGTGCTCATACAGGTGCGTGCCGTCGAAAAAGGCAAGGCCGAAGCCGTCGGACGGAAAATGCGACGGAACCCAGTCAAGGATAACGCCTATGTTGTTTTGGTGCATATGGTCAATTAAGTACATTAAATCTTCAGGCGAGCCGTACCTTGCGCTTGGCGCGAAGTAACCGAGCGTTTGGTACCCCCATGAGCCGTAAAACGGATGCTCCATTACAGGTAAAAGCTCAACATGCGTAAAGCCCATCTCTTTCACATAAGCGGCAAGCTCATGGGCAAGCTCGCGGTAGTTCAAAAATCTGTTTCCGTCAGTCCGCTTCCACGAGCCGGCATGAACTTCGTAAATAGACATCGGGCTTTTAAGCGAGTTGAATTTGTGTCGGCCGCGCATCCATGTTTTGTCGCTCCATTTGTAATCGGGCGTCCATACTACCGAAGCCGTCTTAGGCGGGGCCTCCGTGCACAGCGCGAACGGGTCGGCCTTGTCGGCAATAAAACCTCCAAAACGCGACTTAATATGAAATTTGTACAAATGCCCTTTTGCTATGCCGGGTATAAACCCTTCCCATATGCCGGACCAGTCGTCGCGGACGCGTAAAGGGTGGGTTGACGCGTCCCATGCGTTAAAGTCGCCTATTACCGACGCACAAACGGCATTTGGCGCCCATAAAGCGAAGTGCGTGCCAGCAACGCCGTTTACATTGCCGGTCTGCGAGCCAAGTTTTTGATAAAGCTTGAAGTGGCTTCCTTCTTTGAACAGGTATATGTCGTGGTCGGAAATTTGGCTATGGCCGTATAGTACGCTCTCTGGCTTATCGGAAGGCATCAAATTAACCTTTTAGAAAACAGTAAATATTAGTATAACCTAATAAATATACCACAAAAAACAGGCTTTTGAAATCTGCATAACAGGCCTCGGAACATTTTGAATAAGGTTGGCCATACTTCGCACTAATAAAAATGCACAACATGCACAGTAAAGTGTGCATAAAGTTACATATTAAAGTTTAAATAATTATTCTAAATCTAATTATTTGTTTTATAACACATTTTTTCCTGATTTTTGTTTGGCATATTACTTGCATGTATATATGACATAAAATTTTATTTTTTATATAGTATACATTAGCTATTGCTATAGATAAGCAATCGATAATTTCGCTAAGAGAATGTATTAGTCACTAAGAGTTAATTCAGTATAAATTATTTGAGCATATAAAGTTGTTTTTAGTATTAAAATTCTGAATAAAAACAGCCGCTTTTCAAGTATATGTTTTGCGCGGTTTTTTAAGAGCTATCTTGCTCAATTAATGTTGCGGCGTATGTTTTAATTTAATATAGATAGTAAGGCAAGTGGTGATAACCGGTTTTAAACACTCAAACAACGAGGAGGAAATCAGGATGAAGATAACTGAGATAAAGATTTTACCGGTGGATGGAGACGAAAAGCTCAAGGCTTATGTAACAATTAAGCTTGACGATTGTTTTGTCGTAAGGGATATGAAGGTCATTAAGGGAACAACGGGATTCTTCGTGGCAATGCCTGCTAAAAAGATGAAGGATGGCACGTACAGAGACCTCGTTCATCCGCTTGACAAGTCAACAAGGACTGCGCTTGAAGAGCAGGTTATGCAAGAATTTTACCGCGTGCAGGATACCCAAAAGGCCGTGGCGTAACTTGTTTGGCCGCGCTTGTTTGTGTGTTTACACGGTCTAACGGTTTGTTTGCGCTTTTTATCGGCATGAAGACGCGTTAATTTTTTTTGTAGTAGGTGCCGGTTGTATTTTATTGATATTTTCGTCAAATAGAAAGTATGCTTTTATTTTTATCGTTGAGACGGGCTTTAAAACTGTCTTAGCGCCGTTGTGATGCGAATTTTTATAAAACAGGTCC
>SCQA01000048.1 GCA_004298725.1 bacterium | reverse complement strand
CTCAACAAGGGTTATTAAATCAACCTACTGCCTTCATCGCGGTTATCGTCTTTTTATAATCCCCGGTTCCGAACACCCCTGAACCAGAAACAAAAACATCCGCTCCGGCGTCTGCCGCGTCTTTAATATTGCTTACCTTTATTCCGCCGTCAACCTCAAGCTCGATTGCCTTGCCGCTCGCTGTAATCATCTTTCTTATACGCTCTATCTTTTTAAGGCTTGAAGCAATGAAGCTTTGCCCGCTAAAACCCGGGTTTACCGACATTACCAAAACAAGATCCAGCTCAGGCAGTATCTCCTCGATAGCGGAAATAGGGGTCGCCGGGTTTAAAGACACTCCGGCTCTTACCCCCGCCTTTTTTATAGCCTGAATAGTTCCGTGAAGGTGCCTTGTCGCCTCGGCATGAACCGTAATGATATTGCTTCCCGCCTTTGCAAACTCGGTTACGAAGCGTTCGGGAGCTCCGATCATAAGGTGGACGTCAAGCGGCAACTTTGACGCCCTTTTAACGGCCTCGACTACAAACGGCCCTATTGTAATGTTCGGCACAAAACGGCCGTCCATCACGTCAATATGTATGTAGTCCGCGCCCGCGGCTTCGACTGCTTTAAGTTCGTCGCCTAACTTGGTAAAATCAGCGGAAAGTATTGACGGTGAAATTTTTATTGCCACTCTGCGCCTCTCTTATATTTATTTGCAAGCAAAAATTCTGCCGGCCTTTAAAACAATACCCGCACCTTTCGTTGCCGCACAAAAGTATTAAATCATGAAAACATCAATAAAACTTAGGCAAAAGATATCTAAGGTTCAACGCCGGACGGTTTTAGCGACGGTGTTTACGGGAAGCACTCTTCTGATTTCTCTTGAAAGAATATCCTCGGTTATAACTCCCAAATGCTCGAATGAATACATGCCGCTCGCGTCTATTATCACGGTCTTAGGTATGGCAAACGCGCCGTAAGCCTTTTCTATCTCACCGGTTGCATCCGGACCTGACGGAAAACTCCATTTGAACTCTTTTATGAACTTTCGTGAATCATCCGGTTCGTCCTGCACCGCTATGCCTATGAATTTTATTCCGGAATTTTTGTTGGCCTCAAATGCGTTACGAATGTATTCAGCCTCCATTCGGCATGGCCCGCACCACGACGCCCAAAAGTTTATAACCACCGGCGTTCCGCGCTGTTTTGAAAGGCTCCACTTTGCCCCGCCAAACGTTGTAAGTTCAAACTGCGGCGCTGGTTTTTTAGCGGCAACGCGCACAAGTTCAGCCGGAAAAGGCGCGGCTTCTTCCCTTGAAATGTCCTTTGGAGCGTCGTTTGCATCAGAGCCGCAACCAACAACTGACAAAGCAACGCATAGAACAAAGAATAACCCCTGCATAACATTAAAACTAAAGCGATGCTTTTTTTCGGCAACGCGGCTGACGCACTCACTGATACTTTTTCTTCTCAAGCATCTCCTTAAGCAAGCTCCTGTGGCAATTCACATCTTCCTTACAGGCGCACAACAGAGTTACCTGCCCGCCTTCCACCTGTACAATACTTTCAAGCTCGCTAAAAAACATCTTCTTTTCATCGCCTACGAATTCAGCAAGGTAGCGCTTCTTAAACTCCACCCACTTTATCTTTTCATCTTTCCAGAGCTTAATAAGCTCCGGCTTGGGGCCAAGCCCCCGAAGCCACACGCTCACAGCCTGCTTCTTAACGCCGCGAGGCCAATAACGCGTTACAAGAACGCGCAGTCCGTCGTCTTTTGACTTAATGCCGTAAACAGACTTTGTCTTTATCACGATTCACCTTAACGTGAACGCGAATTGGAATATGTTACCGCGGCAAACCGCCAAATATAAACGACTGTACCGTCGCCTTTAACAAGCTCAAAAAATGGCGCGTTATTTTTATTTACGCCAACCGCGCTCCAGCCGCGTCGCCTTTCCTTAAAACGGAATTAAAGTACGCGACGGTTTTAGCGAGGCCGTCGTCAAGATCTACAACCGGCGCCCAACCAAGCTTTTGGCTGGCAAGCGTTATGTCCGGTTGCCTTTGCTTGGGGTCGTCTTGGGGAAGGTCTTTTTTAATTATTTTTGACGAACTGTTGACAAGCTTCTTGACCTTTTCGGCAAGCTCCATGACTGTAAATTCACCCGGATTGCCGAGGTTAACCGGGCCTGTCAAGCCTTCGGCGTTCATCATTTTTATCAGGCCGTCAACAAGGTCGTCAACGTAGCAGAAGCTCCTCGTCTGGGTACCCTCGCCGTAAACGGTAATGTCGCGCCCCCGGATGGCCTGCACTATAAAGTTGCTTACCACGCGGCCGTCGTTTTCGTGCATACGCGGGCCGTAGGTGTTGAATATCCTCACAACCCTAATGTCAACGCCGTTTTGTTTATGATAGGAAAACATCAGCGACTCGGCGCACCGTTTGCCCTCGTCATAACACGACCTCGGCCCTATCGGGTTGGTGTTGCCCCAGTAGTCCTCGGTTTGCGGATGCACCTTGGGGTCGCCGTACACCTCTGACGTTGACGCCTGAAGTATGCGCGCCCGCACCCTTTTGGCAAGCCCCAGCATATTAAGCGCGCCCATGATGCTCGTTTTTATGGTCTTTACCGGATTGTACTGATAATGCACGGGCGAAGCCGGGCAGGCAAGATTATATATCTGGTCAACCTCCATGAGCACCGGCTCGGTAATATCATGGCGAACAAGCTCGAACATCGGGTTTGAGACAAAACTTCTTATGTTCTCCTTGCTTCCGGTAAAAAAATTGTCAAGGCAAATTACCTCGTTGCCTTCGTCAAGAAGCCGCTGACAAAGATGCGAGCCTATAAACCCGGCGCCGCCGGTAACAAGTATCCTTTTCAATATAAACTCCTATTCGTCTTTTTTTCCTTTATAAAACTCCGTTATGCTCGACACCACGAACTTCTGCTGCGCCATGCTAAGCTCAGGGTATATCGGAAGCGCAAGAACCTCTTTGGCGGCCTTCTCGGAGACCGGCAGGCTTCCGGCCTTGCACCCAAGATATTTAAAACACTTCTGGCGGTGAAGCGGAAGCGGATAGTATATTTCCGCGCCCACGCCCGCGCTTGAAAGATGCGCCCGCAAAGCGTCCCGCTTTTTAGCGCGTATCACGTACTGGTTATATACGGACGCGTTGTACGGATCCACGCGCGGAGGCGTTACGAAACCGTCAATGCCGGCATTTGAAAAGAGAACGTCATAACGGCCTGCGTTTTTAACCCGGCCGGCCGTCCATTCATCAAGGCGCTTAAGTTTTACTCTCAGCACCACGGCCTGAATTTCATCGAGCCTGCTGTTAGCGCCGACGAGGTCGTGATAATACCTCTTGGAGCTTCCATGCACGCGAAGCATTTTGACCTTTTCGGCAAGCCGCAGGTTGTCGGTAGCCACCATGCCTCCGTCGCCGAAACAGCCGAGGTTCTTTGTGGGGTAAAAAGAAAAACAGCATATGTCGCCGAGCGCGCCCGCCCTTTTGCCGCGCTGAGACGCGCCTATTGACTGCGCCGCGTCTTCTATGACAGTTAAGCCGTATTTGCCGGCAAGAGCGTTAATAGAAGACATATCGGCGCACTGGCCATAAAGATGAACCGGTATTATAGCCTTTACGCCCTTGGAACGCTTCTTTAAAATTTCTTCCACGGACTGTGGCGATATGTTGTAAGTATCGGGGGCGATATCCGCGAATACGGGAATAGCGCCAAGCCTTGCTATGGAGCCTGCCGTAGCGAAGAACGTAAACGGAGTGGTTATGACCTTGTCTCCATGCCCTACGCCCGCCGCCATCAGCGCGAGAAGAAGGGCATCCGTGCCGGAGGCCACGCCCACCGCGTACTTCGCGCCGCAGTAAGTAGCTATTTCAGATTCAAGGGCGGCAACGTTAGCGCCGAGTATGTAATGCTGGGAATCGCATACGCTTACCACGCCTCTAAGCGCTTCTTTCCTTATTTTACGGTACTGCGCGGATAGGTCTAAAAGCGGAACTTTCAATCGTCCATACTCCTTTTCAATGAATTAGAGAAACTCTGTTTCTTATGCGTGCCCGCAATGATACTGTTATCCGTTACCGTTCACCGATAACCTACAACCATTCACTGTCTTTAGGGTGTCTCTAAAAATTAGAAATTTTTTCCGAGGTCGAGGCGGGGCGAAATAAAAAGCGGAGCATATATGATGCGAATATGTGAGCATTTTTATTTCGTCCAAACAAAGAGATCGGGAAAAAGGCAATTTTTAGAGGCACCCTTTAATTAAGCGCGTCCTTTTTTACCTTGTCAAGAATGCCGTTTACAAAAGCGCCGGACTGCTCAGAACCGTAGCTCTTGGCAATTTCCACTGCCTCGTCTATAACCACCCTGTACGGCGTCAGTTCCGCGCAGTAAACCATCTCATACACCGCCACGCGCAAGACGTTTCTGTCAACCACCGGCATTCTGTCAAGCGTCCAGTTATCCGAACATGACTCTATAAGCGAATCTATTTCACCCAGCCTTTCAACCACGCCGAGTATAAGTTTTTCGGCATATTCTTTTGCCGCGTTCGCCGCCGGTTTGCCGGGCGTTTTTTTTGAGGCGGCCTTGTCAATGCCTCCGTCAAGCGCCGCGTCGAGAACTCCGTTGCCAAGCGGATTCTTCCACGCATCGGAGACATCCGCCTTATAAAGAATTTTAACGGCAAGCTCGCGCGCCGTGTGCCGTGCTTTCATTCGTTACAGCGCCCCTACCGTTTTTTGCCGATGGAATTAAGAAGATTAGCCATTTCAATGGCCGTTAAAGCGGCGTCCCTGCCCTTATTGCCGGATTTAGTGCCGGCGCGTTCTATTGCCTGTTCAAGATTTTCAGCGGTTATCACGCCAAATGACACGGGCGTGTTAAAATCAAGGGAAACCTTGGCTATGCCCTTTGCCGCTTCGCTTACTATGTAGTCAAAATGCGGCGTTTGGCCGCGTATCACGCAACCAAGGCAGAGTATCGCGTCAAAGCCGCCCTTTACCGCCAATGCCTTCGCCACAACCGGTATCTCGAATGAACCCGGCACTTTGAATACCTCTATATCATTGTCTGAAACGCCGCTTCTTATAAGCGTATCAATTGAGCCGTCAAGCAACCTTTCGCTGATGAAGTCGTTAAACCTGCTGACTACAACCGCGAACCTAAGGCCTTTACCTGAGAGCAAACCTTCATGTATTTTGGGCATATTTCCTCCTCAACAATTTATAATTCTGGCTCTTCGTGAAATTGAACGGGTAAAATTTTTATTGCCCCATTTTATCCTACTTTAAAAAGACGATAAAAGAGACCCTCGCGCATATATTTTTATTGCTACCTACGCATACGCAAAACAGAAAAACGGTTGACGGCGGTTACGTCTCCGTCAGGAGGAAATTATTGACGGCAAAGCGCAAAAAGAACGGCAAGCGGTTTCCATTCACCATTCACTTTTCATATCTGTAAACTACTTGCCCTTACCCGCGCCGTTGTCTCCGAGGTTTGAGATGAGATGCCCCATCTTCTCCTTCTTTACCCTTAAATAACTTACATTTTTGCTGTGAGGTTCCGGCTCTATGGGAACGCGCTCGGTCACTTCAAGGCCGTACCCCTCAAGCCCGACTATCTTCTTGGGGTTGTTGGTTATTATGCGCATTTTCTTCACGCCTATGTCAAGAAGTATCTGCGCCCCTATGCCGTAATCGCGGAGATCTGCCTTAAAACCAAGCCGCTCATTAGCTTCCACCGTATCAAGCCCTGTGTCTTGAAGGCTGTATGCCTTCAGCTTGTTGGCAAGCCCTATGCCCCTGCCCTCCTGATGCATATAAACCAGCACGCCCTTGCCTTCTTTCTTTATCATCTGCATGGCGCCCTTCAACTGCTCGCCGCAGTCGCACCTCTCTGAGCCAAGCACGTCTCCGGTGAGGCATTCCGAATGCACCCTTACAAGCACCGGCTCTTCCGGGCTTATCTCACCCTTCACAAGCGCGAGGTGCTCGTGCGCGTCCACCTCGTTTGTATAAGCTATAGCCTTAAAGTCGCCGCCGAATTTCGTAGGCAGGTACGCCTCGGCCGCTCTCTTTACAAGCCTGTCATGCTTCAGCCTGTATTCTATTATGTCAGCTATGGTCGCTATCATAATGCCGTGCTCTTTGGCAAAGGCCTCAAGGTCGGGCATTCTCGCCATTTCGCCGTCGTCCCTCATTATCTCGCATATAATGCCCGCAGGCTTCAAACCGGCAAGCTTTGAAAGGTCAACCGAACCTTCTGTCTGGCCGGTTCTTACAAGCACGCCGCCGGTTCTGGCGCGAAGCGGAAATACGTGTCCGGGCCTTGCGAGGTCGTCGGGCCTTGCGCCGTCTTTAAGCGCGGCAAGTATGGTTACGGCCCTGTCAGCGGCTGATATGCCTGTGGTTATGCCGCTACGGGCGTCAACCGAGACGGTAAACGCAGTTCGGAAAGTAGCGGTATTCTCCTCCACCATAGGCTTTAAATTAAGCTCATCCGCCTTTTCTTCGGTTAGTGTCAGGCAGATAAGGCCCCTGCCGTATTTAGCCATGAAGTTAATTGCCTCCGGCGTGACCATCTCGCCGGCCATGCAGAGGTCGCCTTCGTTTTCCCTGTCTTCATCGTCAACAAGGATTATCATCTTGCCGGCCCTTATATGCTCAAGCGCCTGCTGAATTCTTTTAATTGACATGCCTTCTCCGTTCTTGATCTGGTGCCCGGCTTTGCCCGCCATTGACGGGGCGGGGCAATAGAACTGCTAAAACTTTTTCATGAAACCGTGCTCAAGCAAAAACCCCTCGGTTACATTTGACTCTGCTCTGCGGCTTGCAAACAACTTTTCAACGTATTTCGCAATTATGTCGGTCTCTATATTTACCCGCGCGCCCTCAGCCTTTCGCGGCAACGCTGTGTTTTTCATGGTGTGCGGAATTAAGAGTATTTTAAACGCTCCGTGGGTTACTTCCGTAACCGTAAGGCTTATGCCGTCAATTGCCACGGACCCTTTTTTTACAAGTTGCGCCAGCCTAACGTCAGGTGCCGTTATTTCAAATTCAAGGTACTCGCCCTTTTGGGCCTTCCCTCTTATTAAACCGGTAAAGTCAACGTGCCCGGACACCATATGCCCGCCAAGAGGCTTTGAAAGCGTAAGAGGCTTTTCAAGGTTGACACTACTACCGCGGGAAAGGCCGCCAAGCGTTGTAAATTTAAGCGTCTCGTGGCTTACGTCAGCGGTAAATACGTTTTTCTTAAAACCTGTTACGGTAAGACAAGCTCCGTCCACGGCAATTGAGCCGCCCACGGGAACATCTGAAATATCAAACGGAGCCTCAACCGAGAGCAAGGCCGACGCCCCTCGCGCCTGAATGTCAACAACACTGCCTGCGCCTTCTATTATTCCGGTAAACATAATTATAACCGCGCTACTTCATGAAACAAGGTTACGGCTTCTACTTCCTATTCATATATTCTATTGCGTTGGGATGCCCTAATTCCGCGCTCACTTTGTAATCTTCACCCCTGCGGACGTAATCGCCAAGATACCCGTAGCTCATCCCTCTGTAATAATACGCCTGCGCGTTTTTAGGGTTAAGCTCAATTACCTTGGTAAAATCAGCTATTGCTTCCTTATACTTCTTCATGCGGGTTGCGAACATAAGCCCTCTGCCGTAATACGCGCCATCGTCTGCCGGGTTCAACTCCAAGGCCTTGGCATAATCGCTTATCGCGCGCGCATAATCCTTAAATACCATAAAATAAATATTAGCGCGATATGTATAGGCAAGCTGAAATTTAGGCTCTACCTCGATCACTTTGTTAAGACTGTCAAGCGCCTGCCTATAATCGCCGAGTCCGTCAAATACCTTTGACCTGTAATAATAAGCGTAGACATTTAGCTCATCCGACTCTATGCCCCTTGAATAAGCATCAAGCGCCTCATTTATCTTGGAGTCAAGTTGCCTTGAGAATCCGTCATAAAACCAGTTTATGCCGGCAATACGCTTAAGCGCCGCCAAATAATCTTTTTGAAGAAAGCTATGCCTGCCGGAACCAGGCTCCGCCGCGCCAAGCTCTTTTTTAATCTTGTCAAAGCTTGCGATGGCTGTAGCCATAATGCCTCTTATAGTTTTAAGGTCTTGCATCTTCTGCTTGTCGCCGCGAATGAGGTTTATCTTGGTAACAATATCGGCGGGGTCTGCCGATACACGCGCATCAATGCGGTAAGAATGACCGTCCCATTGCTCGTCAATTACCTCTGTCCTCAATATAACAGTTATAAAAAAACTTATCTGGTCCTTGTCAAACCTCATATTGACCGGCGCGTAGGTGGTTAAAAGATATTTTACATAATGCTCTTGCATACGGTTTTTAACCTTAGCGAACGCTATGACCCGGCTTGTCTGCATATTATCAAAGTCCTCGGCCTGATATATCAGCTCGTCGCTGAACGAGACAATCTCGGCATGAGCGCGCCCGCCCGCAAGCAACAGCAATAAAAAAGGAGCTACTATCGATAACAGCTTAATGCCGAGAGATTGTAGCCGCAATGTTGTCAACATACAAGGAAGTTCCTTTTTCAAGTTTATACAGCGCTTGACCGGCTGATCGCCGCTTGCGCATTCTATTGCACCGCTATCCATTTAGGGCTCATCAGCAAGGCTGTTGCAACAAATATAATTAGGCTTTGTTGTCCTTAAAAGAACGGCAAAGCCTAAAAACCCATTAAAAGCTATATCTTTATTATATACCTTTAAAATACCCTTCTACAAGAATATCTTTGCCTATCATGGCAATTGTCATGCCTGACACCGGCAACGCCTTTGCCGGGTCTTTAACGCAAAGCGGCCCTATTACCGCTACGCCGTCGCCTCCGATAAGCTTAGGCGCCATAAAGAGGCAGAGCTTATCAATAAGCCCTTTTTTGACAGCCCCGGCCGCGATAGTTCCGCCGCCCTCAACAAGAAGGCTTGTAATTTCACGCCTGCCTAACTCTTTCATAACCTCTTTCAAATCAACTCCGCCTTTGGCGGATGAAACCCTTACAACGTCCGCCCCAAGAGCCTTTGCCTTTGTTGCCTTTGCGCGAGAGGCTTTGTCTGACGTAAATATTATCAGTCCGTCCTTATCCGCATCAACAAAAACCTTTGCTGACAACGGCGTCTTCAGAGCCGAATCAACAACCACGCGCACTGGGTTTTTGCCTTTAACAAACCGCACGGTAAGCTCAGGGTCGTCTGCTAAAACTGTATTTACGCCAACCATTACCGCGTCGCTAAGTCCGCGCAAGCGATGCGCGTGCCTTCTTGCCTCTATGCCGGTTATCCACTTTGACGCTCCGCCTACCGCGGCAATACGTCCGTCAAGCGAAGAGGCAAGCTTCAATGTAACAAACGGCATACCGCTTGTAATGTATTTTATGTACGCCTCGTTAAGCCCCCTGCATTCGTCACGGAGCACGCCGGTCACAACGGCAATACCGGCGGCCTTCAACGCCCTAACCCCTTTACCCGCTACCTTTGGGTTCGGGTCGTTATGGCCGATAACCACCTTTTTTATGCCTGCGCTTATTATGGCGCCCGTGCAAGGCGGGGTTCTTCCCCAATGACAACACGGCTCAAGCGTTACATACAGCGCCGCTCCGCTTACGCCTTCTTTGGCGCTTTTGATAGCCTCTATTTCAGCATGAGGCATTCCGGCCTTTTTATGCCAGCCGCGTCCTATTATTTTATCGCCTTTTACTATAACCGCGCCGACAACCGGGTTAGGGCTTGTATGCCCCGCGCCTTTAACGGCAAGCGACATGGCCTGAAACATATAACTTTCGTGCGGCATTTACTTAGGCCTCTTGACGCTGGCCGGGTCAAGGAGATCTTTCAGTTCCCTCATAAATTCATTAATGTCCCTGAACTCTCTGTAAACAGACGCAAAACGCACAAAAGCCACTTCATCAAGCTTTTTAAGCTCTTCCATAACGGCCTCTCCGATAAAGGAACTTGCGATTTCTTTCTCTCCAATATCCAAGAACCGCATCTCAAGCTTATTAACGGCCTTTTCCATCTCCTCCATGCCGACCGGCCTCTTTTCACATGCCTTTTTTATGCCGCCGAGTATCTTAAGCCTGTCAAACGGCTCTCTTCTGCCGTCTTTTTTAATGACAAGAGGAAGCACCTCCTCAACGCGCTCATAGGTGGTAAAGCGCTTCTCACAGCCAAGGCACTCCCTTCTACGTCTCGTGGCCGAGCCGTCCTGCGAAAGCCTCGAGTCGATAACTTTGTCTTCAAGATAGCCGCAAAATGGACACTTCATAATGTAAATATACAAAAAAATATAACAAATAACAAGAAACACTTGCCAAGCGGCAAAACCACGGCAAAATATTCAATCCCCTGCAAAAATGGACAGGTGAGCAACGCGCGATACCAATAGTTTAGCGCAATGAATTTATTTTCGAAGCAATATCAAAAAAAAGCCTCCTCTGCGTAAGAGCAGAGGAGGCTTTACCTCAATCAAAAAAAGATGTAACTGCAATAAAATTTATAAACGCTACGGCCGCAACGGCTTACGCCTTTAAAACTCGACGCAATAATCGCCTGATTAACTGCCAAGCACCGCGTCTTTGCACGCCTTGGCAACTCTGAACTTAACAACCTTCTTTGCCGGTATCTTTATTTCGGCTCCGGTCTGCGGGTTTCTGCCTATGCGCGCCTTTCTCTTCACAAGCACAAGCTTGCCAAGGCCGGGTAGCGTAAACGTATTCTTGGCTTCTTTGTAAGCAAGCTGCGCCAACTGATTTAACACCTCACCGGCTATTTTCTTTGTTATGCCAGTCTTAGTTGCGAGATAATCAGCAGTCTGTGACTTTGTAAATGCCTTTGACATTTGTTCCTCCTAATAGTTTTTTATAAACTTACAAAACGCTTCGCTTTATGTGGACTAATATAATACAATTTTTATTATTTGCAAGTACATTTTTGCTTTTCGGCAGATGCTGAAAAAAACTACGGCGCATTGCGCTTAATGGTTTTTTTAGCAGTTTGATGTGTCGTCTTGATGGAAGATTTTCTAAACTCTATCATCAAAAAAAAAAATTGTCAACTGCCTAATGGCGCGCCATGCATATTTTTCAAATAAGCGCGCCGGCATAGCCCGTTGTTTTGAACAGAGTGTCAATGCCGGCAGAAGGAAAAAGTATCCGTACCATCAAAAATTCTCCATCATTTATGGCAAATAATTTTATTTGACACGCCTGCGTGTTGAATGTTAAAAGATAAGAGCAATGTTGAATGGCTTGCGGCATTACGCGGGGCAGTAGCTCAGTTGGGAGAGCGCAAGGCTGGCAGTCTTGAGGTCAGGGGTTCGATCCCCCTCTGCTCCACCAGTCAAACACAAAGGGTTGGCCTATAAGGCCAGCCCTTTTTAAATGTGCGAATAGAAATGATAATTCATACCATGCCATCAAAATTCCTTGTAATTCATGGCGGAGAATTTTAATCGGGGGTGGTAGCGTCGTCGCGCCCGTCTTTCAACGCCTGCGCCGGCCTGTCATTTGCCGCCGGCTAATTTTATTGGACTTTCAAAAACGCTTTTGCTAAGATTGCTCATCGTTAAATCCTGCTGTGAATACTTACGTTTAATTCATGCGTAAAAACATACTCGTCATACTCGCCGCGTCACTCGCGTTTTTTGTAAGCGCCGCTCCGGTTAGGAGCGCGATACTGCGCGTGCCTGAAACCTACAAAACAATACAATCCGCCGTTGCAAACGCGGCTGATAACGACCTGATTATCATAGGCAAAGGTTCGTACAAAGAAAACATAGTCATAAAAAAACCTTTGCAGTTGCGAAGCGCAAAGGGCGCCGAGGCAACCGTAGTAACCGCGGCCAACAAAGCAGAGCCAGTCTTTAAAATTGACGGCGCTACAAACGTTTTAATCTCCGGCTTTACCGCTACAGGTTCCGATACGGCTGGAATATCGCTCAACAACGCCACTTTTTGCCGCATTGCAAACAATATATTGACAGGCAACGCCAACGGTCTGATGTCATACGCGTCCAACAAAAACACCATCTCTGAAAACACGGCAAGTTTTAACGCGCAATACGGCATTTACCTTGAAACGTCAAACTACAATAACGTAAGCTACAACGCGGCAAACTCAAACGGCGATAAAGGCATACTGCTAAGCTCGTCAAGCGCCAATACCGTCGTCGGCAACGACGCCAACCTTAACGCTTGGAACGGCATAGTGCTTTGGGCTTCGCACGGCAATCAAATAAAAGAAAATAAGGCGTTAAGAAACACATACGCCATAGTCATGGGCGACTCTGACGACAACGAAGTCAGCAACAACTCCACGTGGCCGAACTTGTTTGTAATTCTGCCGATAATACTTGTGTACCTCGGCATAGTAAATTACCTTGTGCAAAAAAATATAATGAAGTTGATGTACAAGGCTTAAACATGAAACTGCTTATAAGCATACTCCAGTACGTTCCGGTAACGCTTGCGTCAATAGGGCTTATAATCGCCACCTCGAGTTTCATAAGCGGTCTTCAGCTCATCAGAGGCACTTCTATAACCATAGAAGGCAGGATACACCGTCTTAACGGCTACCTTAGCATTATCCTGTATGTTATCCTCGCCGTCTTGGGGTTTGCGTTAAGCGGCATAAGCCTGTGGTCGGTCTTCGGATGGTTTTCCGGCTTCTTCATAATTCTCACAAAACTATGGATAGTCAAGAAAAGCAGAAAAAAACGGAGGGCGTTCAAATACGTCAGCTGGTTCGGCGCAAGCCTTACTCTTATGTGGCTATATATGGTTTACATCCATCTGCCGCTTTAAAAACCGTTTGCATCAAGAGATATCTAACAAAACCTCTGATTAGTTCCTTTACGCAGTCAAAAAGTATCGGGTATCAAGTCTGAAATATCTTTTCCGAGAACCGTTGCCTGTCTTTTCCTCATCTTTACGCGTCACCCTACCCTCTCTATCAAGGGGATGGGGGAAAATAATCAGTCAGACCTTCCTTAGCAAACAACCTCATTATACCCATGCATATCCAGCGTGAGAGCGCGTCAAGAAACGCGCATGCGTCACGGCAACCATACCAAAAACAATTTGCAAGCCGTCTCTTCCTCTCTAAGAAATCACTTCTCGACAATCTGCGTGGCATCAGGATATATACCACAGCTTCTTATCACCTTATTCCTTTAACCAGAAGAGCCGGTTTACCTGCCAGTTCGCCCTTCATGGCACATCCGGTTGCGATTCCGGCTCCCCTGCGGGGAGAGTACATGAAATTTCACGGCAAACATCGAAAAATTAACCCGAACGATTAAATTGTAAAATTCTATCGCTCGACTACGCTAATATTTAAGACAATAAAAAAGGAGGCATTATTCATGCCTCCTTTTCATTTCTGCCGTTCCCATACCCCAGATTGTGAACGCATCATTTAATAATTGCGGGTAATAATGCCCGCATATCCGCCAAAAAAACGCCTTAGTGGCAACAACCTCCGGCGCTATTAGCCGCGGCTTCTTTCGCGGCCAGAATTTCATCCTCGAACTTACTGCGGCCCCTTGCAAGCGCGCTCTTTCT